>JADQBU010000358.1 GCA_016278435.1 Halanaerobiales bacterium | reverse complement strand
CTAAAATTTTTAAACGGATATCACTGTTTTCATCAATAAAGGTATAGTCTTCGGGTATGATTGTGGTTACATTCTGTTTATTTTCTATTTTTTTGTGGAGTTTTAAAATATTTTCCTCGAGAGATTTACTGTACAGCTTGTTATCACCATGAAATATTTCCAGAACTAAACTCTTATCATTAAATTTACATCTTAAATTTTGGCCATATATTGAGATATCCCGCTTGTTATCTTCCCTGTGGTCATCAGGGATACGGTTACTGGTTATTTCGAAAAAGTAATCATAGCCACTTATCTTTACCGGACTATTATTGTCCTGGAAATCATAGGAGAAATGATTAAAATTTATATAACTTCTGGGCTGGTATTGAAAGCCGAAAATTTCCTTCATATTGTTGGTAGAAAAATCTGGAGGTAGGTATTTCAACTCCTGCAAGCTGTGTTTATTATTAAAGTAGTTTATGATAGCGTTAATTTCCCTTTGATCTTCTTCTGTAATAGATCCTTCATTTTTTATGATCTTTTCCTCTTTTATCATGTTATTTCGGGAAAGGATTTCTGAAAATCTATTATTCTGACTATTGATGGAGACAGGGAAACTGCTCCAGGGTCCAAACACAGCCAGGATAGTGATTAAAGCCAGTGATAAGGGTAAGATAATATTCTTTTTCTGCCTGACCAGGTTATAATACACCATAATACCGAAGACCCACAGTCCGAGAAGAACTACATAATACCTGTTTTCGGTTACACCATAAGTATTGATGCGTATCCCGATGGCCAGAAACATCATAGCCAGTAAGGGTAATATAGCTTTCTGAAACCAGAATATAAAGGATTTTACCCAGTTATTATTTCTGCCAAGGGGTGAGATGAAAAATATTATTATTAAACTGACTACTGAATACCAGAGGATCAGGTGACCAACTAAACCTTCTGGCCACTGCCTGGTAGTCAGGATTTTGATAAAATACAAATATAAAATCACAGTATAAACTGATGTAAGTGGTATTACTATATACAATAACAGTATTTTTAAAAATACGGGATAGTCTTTTAAATGGAATTCTTGCCGGTAAGCCGGTATCCCTGCCAGTAAGAAGATAGGGGCAAATATACCGACCACTGTAAGCCAGGTAGTGAGATATAATTTTGATGGGATCGGGAGGCCGAGGAGTTTATTTAGTGTAAAAAGGGTAGCCGCCAGACCGGCATAGAGAACAACAGAATAGATAACAGTAATAAAAAACCGGGAGAATATATGAACGACATATAATTCAAAGTTATCTCTATGATAAAAATAATGGACAAGTAAAGTGATAAGGTATAAGGCAAGGTTTAAGGCAATAAATCTGGTAACTGTAACCGTGTTCAGGTTAGAGGATGAGGTAATTGAAGTTGTGAAACACTTTGCTGAAAACAACAAACCCATAGCAGCTATCTGTCATGGTCCCCAGGTACTGGCAGCTGCCGGTGTCCTTGACGGGAAAGAATGTACTGCCTATCCAGCTTTAGAACCGGATATTAAAAATGCAGGAGGTAAATGGATAGAGGTTGAACTTAATTCTGCCCATGAGGACGGCAATCTTGTTACTGCACCCGCCTGGCCGGCTCACCCTGAATGGTTAAGAAAATTATTGTCTCTTTTATAATATTAATTGAATACTATTAAGCCCCGGATTAAATACCGGGGTCTTTTAGCTTATTCCTATAAGAATTTTATAATTGAAAAAAATGCCAGTTCCTGATATTATATATGAGGAAGAGAGATTTATTGGAAGAGATAAATTTAGCTGGTATTTACAGCAGTGTTAGATTCATCAACAAAAAAGGGGTGTTTAGTTAATAAATGAATAACTTTATCTTTCAAAGTCCAACAGAACTTATTTTTGGTAAGGGACAGACCGATAAAGTAGGCACAAAAATCAGTGAATATGGCGGTACAAATGTATTATTTGTCTACGGTGGAGGCAGTATTAAAGAAAGTGGTCTATATGACCAGATTATTGATAGTCTGGAAGACGAGGAGCTTAACATATTTGAATTGCCTGGAGTTGAGCCCAATCCCCGGATAGCACTGGTCAGAAAAGGTATTGATATCTGTGAGGAAAATGACATTGATTTTATTCTGGCAGCCGGTGGAGGAAGTACCATCGATACAGCCAAGACTATTGCTGCTGGATTCTATTATGAGGGGGACCCCTGGGAGATGTTTACTGGAGATGAAGACCCGGAAGAAGCATTACCGGTAGGAGTTGTTTTAACACTGGCTGCAACTGGTTCAGAGATGAATGGGAATGCTGTAATTTCTAACATGGAGACCGAGAAAAAGCTGGCTATTCAAAGTCCTGCTTTAACTCCGGATTTTTCTATTCTCGACCCGGTTAATACCTTTACAGTTCCCAGAGAACATACTGTTTTTGGAATCGTTGATATAGCCAGCCATATCTATGAACAGTATTTCAAACATATAGAGAACACTGAGATTTCCGATAGATTTGCCGAGAGTTTATTGATTACTCTACGTGAAGCAAGTGAGAGGGTTCTGGAAAATCCAGAAGATTACAATAGCCGGGCTAATATAATGCTGGCTGCTACCCTTGCTCTAAATGGAGGGGTTTGCGCTCACAGTGATATAAAGCGCACCTATCTGTGTGCTCTGGGAAAGGATACCAGTTTTATTGTCCACCCCATCGAACATGAATTCAGCGCTTTTTATGATATTCCTCATGGGGGTGGGCTGGCCATATTGCATCCGAACTGGATGGAATATGTAATGGATGCAGGTATCGAAAAATTTGTCCAGTATGCTACCCGGGTTTTTGATGTCGATCCAACCGGGAAAAGTGATGAGGATGTTGCCCGGGAAGGTATTGTAAGGACCAGAGAGTGGTTTAATAAGATGGGAGCTCCAACAAAGCTATCAGATTATAATATAGATGATACCAGGTTTGAAGAGATCGCTGAAAGACTGACAGCAGATGGACCCATCGGTAGTTTTAAAGAACTGGATAAATATGATCTAATTGAGATATTTAAGATGTCTTGATAGATTTTTAAAAATGATTGAGGAGAGGGGCTCTTACTTTAATGTTCAAGAGCTCCTTTCAATCATCTAGCTAAAATTTCTCTACCCGGCTTCTTTCAATGAAAACTGTTCTATAAGTAGTAGATTGGAAAGTTTTAATAATGTTTATTGTTAAGAAAAAACCAATTTTATGTGAAAAAAAGAAGGAATTTAGCAATATATATAGAAATAGTAAAATAGTGCTAAAAATAATTAATACTTGTTGGCAAACTTATCGAAAGATAGGGACGCAAAGCTATGGGTCTAAAGGTATTTTTTCTATGATTGCCAGGTTTCAGCTATGAAATAGTCCCTTGAAAGGACTATTTTTTAATGCTAATAATCAATACTAATCGATGATTTCAGATTTTATTTTTTTGTATAAATCTAATAACATTTTTGCTGTTTTAGGAGGTATATTATTTTTTTGAAGTTGGCTGGCTATTTTGAGATACTTAAAGTCTTCATTCTGTAATAGATTTTTTATTTCATCAGGTAATTTGTGGTAATAAGGTATATCTACTCTTCCCAATAAATAATCAATACTGACATCAAAAAAATCGGCGTATTTTTTAATAGTTTTGATTCCCGGGAAGGAATTACCATTTTCGTATTTTGAGATATTACTTTTATTAGTATTAAAATAGTTAGCAAGTTCTTCTTGAGTTAGTTTTCTTTTCAAACGTTCTTTTTTAAATCTTTTTGCAAATAAAATCATTTTTTCCTCCTTTTTATTTTTTGTAAAACAGTTGCATGAAATGCAACACAGGGTCATATTTTATCACCTAAATAGGTGAATTTGAAAAAAAGTTGCACAAAAATTAACCATTGAAGGTATATAATGGTAGATGTTTTTTTAATTATATAAGATAATGACAGTGTTTGTCTATTTTTATATTTTTAGTATTTATTTAGGCTATATACAAAAACATATATAAAAATATGTAAAAACAATTGGAGGTAGATAAATAAATGAATGAAACAAATAAAAGATTATCGACAGGTATTAGTGGGCTTGATGAAGTTTTGAAGGGAGGGCTAATAAAAAAAAGGACATATCTTGTAAGAGGTGGTCCGGGAACAGGTAAAACTACTCTGGGATTTCACTATCTTATTGAAGGAGCAGAAAAAAATGAAAAATCTATTTTTATTACGTTAACTGAAAGTAAAGATAAAATGCGTGAAGATGCCCAAAATAGAGGTTTTGATTTAAATAATATAGAATTTGTGGACTTAAGCCCTTCTTCCAAGTTTATTGAGGAGAATAAGAATTATGATGTATTTCCCTCAAACGAAGTTGACCAGAAGCCCTTAATTGATGAAATTATTAAAAGGATTAAAAATAATAAACCTAACCGTGTTTTCTTTGACGGGTTAACCCAGCTTCGTTATTTATCCAGTGATTCATTTCAATTTCGCAAACAAATACTGTCTCTTGTTCAATTTGCTGTGGAACAGAATATTACATTATTAATTTCCTCTGAAGCCAGCATAAATAGTCCGGATGATGATTTGCAGTTTATGTGTGATGGAGTAATTAATTTAGAAAATGATGAAAATAGGAGAGTAATTAATATAAGTAAATTTAGAGGGTCTGGTTTTCTAAGTGGAAGACATTCGATGAAAATTAAAAAAGATGGAATAAAAGTATATCCCAAACTCCGGCTTCAAAAAAGGAAAAAAGATTATAAAACCGAAACTATTTCAGCAGGTGTTCCCGAAATTGATGAATTATTACATGGCGGCCTGGAAAGGGGAACAACTACTGTTTTATCAGGGGCCAGTGGTGTAGGTAAAACTACACTTGGCCTTCAATTTATGAAAGAAGCTTCGGGAAGAGGTGAACGCTCGGTAATTTATGCTTTTGAAGAAGGTGTTGAAACAATTTTAAACCGTTCCGAGGCAATTAATATTCCAATTAAGGAAATGGTAAAAAGGAATACTCTGGCTATAGAAAAGATTGATCCTCTGGAATATACCCCGGATGAATTTACTCATAAGGTAAAAAGAGAAGTAGAAGAAAACAATATAAAAATTGTTATGATAGATAGTGTTTCAGGCTATAAACTTGCTTTTGAAAGACTTGCTGATGGCAATAATGAAATGGTCAGGAATTTACATGCCTTAACAGAGTATCTAACAGGGATGGGAGTGACTGTACTATTAATAAACGAAATACAAAACATAACAGGGGATTTTAAGGTGACTGAACTGGGGATTAGTTACATGGCTGATAATATTATTTTTTTACGCTACCTTGAAATGAATAGTGAATTGAGAAAAGCAATCGGTGTTTTAAAGAAGAGATTGAGCGATTTTGAAAACAAAATGCGTCAGTTTAAAATAACAAAATATGGGATCAAGGTTGGTAGTCCTTTAACTCAACTAAGAGGAATATTGACTGGAAATCCAGAGTTTATTGATTCATCTGGAAATGGAGAAAATTTTCATGGAAACAGGTAAAATATTTAAAAAAATACATGAGGTAAATCCCAATAATATATTACTAATGATTAAAGAGAAAGAAAACCGCAGATTATTAAAAAATACTCTCGCAGAAGATTACCAGGTAATTATACCGAAATCAGAAGAAGAGTTATTTGATCAATCATTTGATTTAATAATGGTGGATGAGTATGTTTTGAATGAATATGAGAATACTTTGCAGGAGATTAGAAATAATGTAAAGCCAGTGTTTTTACCAATATTACTTATTACCTCACAGAATAATAATGCTATACTATATAAAGAACTACAGACATTAGTAAATGATCTGATAAGAACACCTGTAGGTAAATTAATATTGAAAACACGCATAAAAAATCTAATGCATATTAGAAAACTATCTCTGGAATCTGACCAGAGATATCATGAACTGGCAGAAGAAAGCCCTGTGGGAATTTGTATCTTACAGAACCAAAAAATTGTTTATGGAAATCCAGCCTTTTTTGATATTTGCGGAAAAGAAAATAGAGAGATTTTTGTTACTCCCTTTATTAAATATGTTTACAATACAGATAAAAAGAAAGTAAAAAAATTATTTGATAATAGAACAGAGAAATCAGAAGAAATACGAATTATAAATAATAATAATTCTATCAGGTGGGTCGATTTTCGTTCAACAAATATTACATATAAAGATAAAAAATCCATATTAGTAATGGTTCTTGATATAACAGATAAGAAAAAATCTGAAAGCAAAATAAAATACTTAAGTTTTCATGATAAATTAACTAACTTATATAATCGTAATTTTTTTGAAGAAGAAATCAGGAGGTTGAACACAGAACGGCAGTTTCCACTTTCAATTATTATGGGTGATGTAAATGGCTTGAAATTAGTTAATGATGCCTTTGGACATCAGAGAGGTAATTTATTGTTAAAAAAAATTGCCGATATACTAAAACAGAACTGTCGCAGCGAGGATATTATTGCTCGTTGGGGTGGAGATGAATTTGTAATATTACTGCCGAAGACCTTAAAAAAAACAGGAGAGAATATATGCAATAGAATACGAAAAACCTGTTTTAAAGCAGAAAAGAATCCCATTCAATTAAGTATTGCTCTGGGTGTTGCTACAAAAGATAGTCTGGAAATAGATATAGAGGATATTTTAAAGAAAGCTGAAGATAGAATGTATAAAAATAAATTAGCTGGAAATGAGAGTATAAGAAATTCTATTATAAGTTCACTCGAAAACACATTATTGGAAAAGAGTCATGAAACAAAAGAACACGCAGAAAGAATGAATAAACTTGCTTTAAAATTTAGTAAAAAATTAGATTTATCAACAAGTATAGTAGATGAATTAAAAATCTTATCTAAATTACATGATATCGGGAAGGTTTCCATACCTGAAAGAATATTAAAAAAACCTGGTAAGTTAACTCAGGAAGAATATGAGATTATTAAGGGGCATTCTGGAAGTGGTTATCGTATTATAAAGGCAGTACCCGAACTTGCGGCAGTAGCTGAATCAATTTTAACCCATCATGAACGGTGGGATGGTACAGGTTATCCCCGGGGTTTAGAAAAAGAAAGTATTCCATATACAGCTCGCATTATTGCCATTATTGATAGCTATGATGTGATGACACATGATAGGACCTATAAAAAAGCATTCAGTCAAAA
This sequence comes from Halanaerobiales bacterium, assembly GCA_016278435.1. Lineage (GTDB taxonomy): Bacteria > Bacillota > Halanaerobiia > Halanaerobiales > JADQBU01 > JADQBU01. Next base: position 620 of record JADQBU010000358.1, on the reverse strand, counting down.
AAAGGCGCTGGCTGAAATTGAAAGGTGTGCTGGTAGTCAGTTTGATCCTGAATTAGCAGAAATATTTATTGGAATGATAAGAAATGGTAGTTAATATAGGGATCTGTCCGGTTAAAAGGGAGGAATTTAAAAAGTCCTTCTTTTTTGAGCAAAAGTGGAGTAATAAGCAACACCGACGGTACTCTTATTTGAAGAAGATAAGAAAATAATTAACGCTTCTGCAGGTTTCCATAATAACTCCCTGGAAATAAAAAAAGGATTTTAGCGAAATTTGAAGAAATAGCAAAATAGTCCTAAAAAATATTGTAGGCAAACTTATCGAAAGATAGGGGCGCAAAGCTATGGGTCTAAAGAAGTTAATTCCAGGATCGCCAGGCTGCTACTTAAAGGCAGTCCTGGCTAGGGACTATTATGTTTTTATAGGCAGATTTTAATGACTTTAACATTAGGAAAGGGGGGGTATTAATGATTAATAGAGAGGGAACTATTGCTATCGAAAATGGTCTAATTGATATAAAGGATCCTGAAGGGCTGGGAAGATATCCACGGGTAATCCCTGGTGAAAATGTTATTGTCAAGATTAATGGTAAGAATATAAAAGAAGAAACAGTGGTAAATTC
>JADQBU010000160.1 GCA_016278435.1 Halanaerobiales bacterium | reverse complement strand
TTTTCTACCTCATCCATCCATTTCTGCCTCCTTTCATTTATTTTAAACCTGGTATAAAAATAATGCAATTTTCATACCAGGTTAATTAAAGAATAACAAAAAAATTTCTGGGAGGGATATTCCACCCCCCCAGAAATTAAATTATATTTATTTTACTTAAGCCTTATCCGGGAAGAAGGTATCTATATCTTCCTCCGGTTTGTGCTGGGTCATCAGAGAAACAATTACCAGGGACAGGAAAGAAACAATCCAGCCCAGATAGGAAGCAGAATAACCATAAGGATTACCTAATATGGTCCAGATAACAGCTGATGAACCACCCAGGAGAATACTCCAGAAAGCACCAGTAGACGTGGTCCTCTTCCAGAAAAGCAGACCCAGCATCGGGAAGAATAATCCCGCCGCTCCAAAGGTATAGGCATAGAGAACAATATCCAGAATCGAAGGTACACTATAGGCCAGATAGATGGCCAGAACCCCCAGAATTAATGTGGCATAACGACCCGCCTTAACTAACTGAGCATCAGTAGCATCCGGTTTCAATCTCTTTTTATAAATATCATTAACGAAAATTGCAACCGGACCTATCAGACAGGAGTCAGCCGTGGACATAACGGCTGCAATATAGGCAGCAACAACTATCCCTGATATACCAATAGGTAAAATCGTTACAATCATATTCGGTGTTGCCAGTTCCGGGTCAGCCAGACCGGGCATAATTATCCGGGCAAACATACCGACCAGGGTGGTACCAATAGCAAATAAAGGCCATTCAATCGGAATACCGGTTAAAAAGATACCCCGCTTGGCAGTCTTTTCATCCTGAGCAGCAACAACCCTCTGAAAGGTTGCTATAGAAATAAACCAGACCGGGAAAATAGATAAAAACCAGCCTATTCCCTGTTTCCAGCCGGCAGCACCCCAGTCCAGTAGACTGGCTGTTTCTGCCGAGGCACTGAAATGTTGAACCATACCCTGCCAGCCACCAACTCTTACCCAGCCAATGGGAACCATCAGCAGGATAATCCCGACAAAGAGGATTACCATCTGAAATACATCTGTAAAAATAACCGCTTTCAGGCCGCCCATGATAGTATAGGCGAGTACTATTGCCCCGGCTATAATAATAGCAGTTGTCAGGTTTAACCCCATAGTCCCTGCTACCAGTTTACCACCTGCAATAATCTGGCCGCCGACAAATGAAAACCAGGATAAACCGATCAGAATTGCTGCAATTAAACCGGTCCTTTCATCAAATCTCTGGGCAAAGAGGTCACCGGTAGTTAAACCCTTGACCTTATCTGCCCATCTTTTCAGCTTGGGAACCAGCAAAAAGGAAGCAAATACAGCACTTAACCCGGAAACAGCAATCAACCAGGAACCGGAAATACCAAGAGTAAATCCAAGTCCACCCATAGCTATACTGAACCCGCCGCCAAGATCAGTTGCAGCAGCAGAACCCGTGGTCTGAACCAGATTCATGTTCCTGTTAGCTGCCAGGAAAGACTCTGCTTTTTCCCCTTCCTTTTCTGACTTCATTGTATAATAACCGATCGATAGCAAACCGATAAAATATAAAACCATCATCAAAATATCAATAGCACCTAATGTCCTCATTACTTTTACCTCCTATTCAAAAAGTGAACCCCATCCAGCTAATAACATCTCATCTCACAACACTCCATCATATCATCTTTTCTTTAAAGCCGCTTTCAGTAGGTCCCTGTTCCAACTTTAACATTAAAATCCTCTCTACAGGTTTTCTTCACCCCCTTTTGACAAACCCCTTCCTCCTAAAATATTCCAAATACCATCTCTATATTATTATTCATTGTCAATTATGGAATTCCTTTAAAACTCTAACAATTTTTTTATAAAAATAAATGACCGCCTGAACTTTCTTTACGAAAGTCCCGGCGGCCTTGTAGTTACTGATGTTTGTTTAATCATTTATTTATCTATATTTATTCAATATCAATGGTACGTTTGTTAACTGTAGTTGGTTCCTTCTTGGGCAGTACAACATTGAGAATACCATTATCATATCTGGCAGAGATTTTATTTTCATCTACATTTTCGATATAGAAACTTCTATTATATTCACCTGCCCGTCTTTCTCTCCTGATGTAGTTACCATTCTGTTCTTCCTTTACCTCATCCTTACGAGCAAAAATCTGAAGGTAATTATCATCGAGCTCAATATTAATGTCCTCTTTACTCATTCCCGGTAATTCAGCTTCCAGAATGTACTCATTTTCGGTTTCCTTGACATCAGTTCTGAATGCCATGTTCCTGACATCCATCATATCAAAGACATTATTGAATAGACTTTCGAAGAGATCATCACTCCTGGTCAATTCATTCCTACTCCTGCGTTTGAACGGAACTAAATCAAACATCAAAATCACCTCCATATTTTTTTGACCTTTACTGACTTTAATCTAAGTTCATTATAGTTTAAAAGTCAGTAATAGTCAAATTTTATAAAATAACAATTTTGCCCATCTATAATAATAAAATTCGATTAGCAAAAAACTACTCTCATTTTCTCATGAAAATTAGCTAAATCTAGCTTAATCGTCAGAATTACTCTCCCTTCCATCCTTATTATGCTAGAGTATAAACAGAATTAATCATTTCAATTTAACTAAAATTTCCCAGATATCTGGTCGAGATGGACCATATTCCAGCTGCCTATTTCTGTAAAGCCTATCTGTCTGTAGATCTTTCCAGCCTCAGTGTTGTCATAAAATAGACAGGGGGTTTTTCCCTCTTCCAACAGGTCCTGACATAATCTGTAAACACATCTGGTTGCAAGACCTCGACCCCGGTATTCCGGAAGAGTAGCTACAGCAATAACCATGGCCGCAGAACTGCTTTCCGCAGCAGTCCCTGCTGTAGAAATTATCCTACCTTTCTTATCTTCAACAAAATAAGCCCGGCCAGTTTCATTTCTAAATTCCCTTTCTTTGGCCTCCCGGTTAACCGGCAGCTCAGAAAATTCTTCGATACTGTCCAGACAATCGATTAACCTGTCCAGATCATCTACTCCGGCTTTCTTGATTTCAATATCGGATGTAAATACTAAATCAGTATTTAATTCCTCCAGATGAGCAAAGTATTCTCTCCTCAACTTTCTAGCCTGAGGTAAATAACCTTTTATCAGGTCAATAACCTCCTTTTTCCCGGATAAGACCCGCGCTTTATCACTGGCATAAATTATGGAAGAAAAACACTTAAGTACCTCCTGATGATAGGAATAAACAATAAAGGAATCGTAGAAACGAAGGAGAACTCCTTCGATCTCCCCCTGCCTGTTAAAACAACCCCAGAGGGTCTGAAAATCCTGGTCATAGCCAAAGTTTTCAATATCGCCAATGATAAAAAGGTTGAAATCGGGCTCCCTACTTAAAAATTTCATTGTTTCCTGGTTGTCTCTTACAGTCATTAACCTGATAGTCATCATCTTTCACTCCTGTAACTTCTTTTAAATTATATTAATATACCAATACACAACTAAAAGACCTATTCACATAGAAATAGGTCTCTTAAAGCAGCAAACAATCTGTCTTTTAATTTCTAATATTTAACTCTTTTGCCGGTAACTATATAAATGGTTTCCTCGCCGATATTTGTAGCATGGTCTCCTATTCTCTCCAGCGATTTGGCAACATTTACAAAACGGATTATCTGATTAATGTTAGCAGTACCTTCACTATTATTTATCAATTTCAAACCCTGCTGATAAATTTTATCATTTATGTTATCAACTTTTTCATCACTACGGCAGGCTGCTTCAGCCAAATCGGAGTTATGTGTAATAAAGGCTTCCAGAACGGCATCCAGCATATCAGAAACTATATCAGCAAGTTCCGGTATCATTACCATGGGCTTAATATATCTCTCATTTTTTAATTCGAGAACGGTTTCTGCAATATTAGTGGCATGGTCTCCAATACGCTCCAAGTCACTGGCAATTTTTACAAGGGCTATACAAAATAAGGAGTCACTTTTTAATGGCTTATCTAGTGTAAGTAATCTGGACGTTTGTTCCTCAATCGAAATCTGGTAATTATCCAGTACATCATCACGATTAATTACATCCCTGGCTTTATCAATATCTTTTTTATCCAGAGCCTTAATAGCATTTTGCAACATCTCTTCAGCTATCTCACTCATATCACTGAGGTCATCTAAAAGCTGGTTCCTTTTTTTCTCATATGCCTCTTCCATTAATGAATTCAGCCCCCTTTTAATAATTTATCGCTTTATTTATATATTCTTTACGAGTTTGAAAATTCCTCTATTAAATAATCATCTGGTAAGATCATTTAGAAATTGTTCTAGATCTTTGGGATGAGGGGGACAACCTCCCAGAAAATAACTTTCATAGTTAACCGCCTTTTATCAGACTTTTTCAAATAATTCCGGGAAAAATATTTTAAGCTCCCTGCTGGCACTTTCCCGGGAATCAGAAGCATGTACAAGATTATCAGGGGTCATTTTACTTGCGAAATCCCCACGAATCGTACCCGGAACTGCCTCCAGTGGATCGGTAGCACCTATCTGACTCCGGACCTTTTTTATTATCTCGCCCTCACCTGCCAGTGCTATTGCTATAATCAGATTTGAGCTCATCCAGTCTATTATATCTTCATAAAAGTCCTTACCCTCATGCTCCTGGTATAATTCTTCAATAACCGACCGTGAAAACCTATCCGATTTAATCCTCTTAATCGATAAGCCGCTTCTTTCAAACCTGGAAATTATCTGCCCACAGAGATTCTTCTTAATTGCTGTCGGTTTCAATAAGACAAGTGTTAAATTTACCATTTTATCCATGATTAACCTCCTTGTTATTTCACAGGTAATTTTATGAAATTATATCATAAATGATTCGAAATTTCCAAAAATCTCTGCGGATTATTAGTTAAATTGTACTATTTATAAAAAATTACAGGAAAAATTATATTTGTAGAGTATATAATAATTGAAAGGAGATTTAATATGGCTATGTATTTAACTAGAATCCCGATTCTGAACAGGAATATGCAAATATATGGATATGAATTAAAGACCGCTATTACTGGAAAAACAATCAATTTTGATCCGAGCATCATCAATAAACTAAATCAAATTAATAACAAAAAGTTATATATAAATTTTCGTGATGATTCTATAAAAGAAGATCTAATTAACAACTTACCCCGGAATCTGCTCGGTATTGAGATCCCTGAAGGAACAGGTAATCTGCAGAAAAATGTCTACATCAGCCGTGAGTTGAAAAAATATGGTTTTTCCCTGATGGTAGGTGAATATATCTTCAAGGGAGATTATGAATTTTTTCTGGAGCTGGCAGATATAGTTAAAATAAATAATATCTCTAAATACCGACAAAATATAGCTCTATTAACTGAAAATAGAGTCAAATCAATGGCAACAGGACTTATTTCTGAGAGCAGTTTTAACAAGGCTTCTGGTTACGGCTTTACCTTATTTAAAGGTGATTATATTAAATTTGCAGCCAGAAATAATAATCTACCTGCCAGTAGTTTTATATATCTGAATCTACTACAGGAAATTAATAAGCCAGAACCAGATTTCGAGAAGATAGAAAATACAATTAAAAATGATATCTCACTTTCTTATAATCTCTTCCGTTTAATAAATTCCGCCTATTTTGGTTTAAGACATGAAGTAAAATCAATCAAACAGGCCCTGGTCCTTCTGGGGCTAAATGATTATAAAAAATGGCTTTCACTGAAGATTATGCGCGGTCTGGCCAAAAATCAGCCTGATGTATTTATTTACACCTCACTAATCCGGGCTAATTTTGCGGAATACCTGTCCCCTTATGTTGAGCTGGAAGATAAAAAGCTCGACCTCTTTCTTGTCGGCCTGTTTTCAATGTTAGATATTTTTCTGGGGCGCCCACTTCCTGTAATTTTATCTGAACTACCTATTGATGATGAAATTTATGAAGCCCTTATCAATCAGAAGGGTGTCATGGGTGATGTCTTTAAATTATTAATCTGTTATGAAAAAGGAAACTGGCAGGAGCTTGAAATCCTGGCCGATAAATTAAACCTGCTTGATAAATCCCTGGTCTCACTCTATCTGGATGCAGTGGCAGACGCCAATGAAGTCATTGAAATCCTGGGTTAAACAACGGTTCTTACCAGTTCCTGATAAGATGTAATACCCTCTAACAGCTTGAACCTGACATCTTCCCAGAGGGTTTTCATCCCTTTTTCCCTTGCTACCTGTTTGATTTTCTCCTTGCCCTTTTCATCACCGATCAACTCGACAATATCTTCATCAACAACCAGTACTTCCTGAACAGCCATCCTGCCCTTGTACCCTGTATTATCACATTTTTCACAGCCCTGAGCCCGGTAAAGGGTTACATCAGAACTTATCTGAAGTAACTCTCTTTCTTCCCTGCCTGGTTTATAAGCTTCCTTGCAGGAGTCACAGAGTTTTCTGACCAGTCTCTGGGCCACTATTCCCTTGACCGCTGAGGAAACCAGATAGGATGGAATCCCCATATCCATTAATCTGGTTATGGAACTGGCCGAATCATTTGTATGGAGAGTACTTAATACCAGATGACCGGTCAGAGCTGATCTGACAGCAATTTCGGCTGTTTCAATATCCCTGACCTCACCAACCATTATAATATCCGGGTCCTGACGTAAAATTGACCTTAAAGCCCGGGCAAAGGTCAATCCAGTATTTTTGTTAACCTGGACCTGGTTGACACCTTTTAACTGATATTCAACCGGGTCTTCAATTGTAATTATCTTTTTCTCGCTTGTGTTTAATTCATTTAACACAGCAAATAAAGTAGTGGATTTCCCACTACCGGTCGGCCCTGTGACCAGTATTACACCATGGGGATTATAGATTAATTTCTTGAATTTTTCCAGATTGTTTTGACTGAAACCCAGCTTATCTATATTTAAGAGGCTTTCAACTTTACTCAATAACCTGATAACTACACTTTCACCATATATAGTCGGCAGGGTGGAAACCCTCAAATCAATCTCCATACCACCGAAGTTAATCTTAACCCGACCATCCTGGGGTATCTTTCTTTTAGTAATATCGAGATCTGCCATGATTTTAAGGCGGGAGATCAAAGCCGCCTGTGAGTATTTGGGAACAATCATATTATCTCTCAGTACTCCATCAATCCTGTATCTAACCTTTACCTCGTGTTGCTGGGGCTCTATATGAATATCACTGGCCTGCATCTGGATAGCCTGATTAATAATAATATTGGTCAGACGGACGATCGGTGCATCCTCTACCATCTTCTTCAGTTCATCGAGTTCCGGTTTTTCTTCTTTCTCCTTAAAATATGAGAGACTGGCAAAAATATCGTCTCGGTCCTGGTCGATAAAAGAATAAATTATACTCTGAGCCCTTTTAATATCCTTCCGGGCAGCTATATAGGGTTCTATCTTCAAATTAGATGCCATTTCCATGTCATCAATTGCAATCAAATCATTAGGTTCAGCCATGGCCACCTTTAAAGTATCCTCTGTTTTTTCAAGAGGTGCAGTTTCATAATGCCGGGCTATATTTTCAGGGATATACTGGGCCAGAGTGGGATCGAGTTCATAATCATTGATAGTGGCCCGGGGAACACCCAGCTGAATTTCCATAACATGAATCAAATCTTCTTCAGCAATATAACCTGATTCCACCAGGAAGCGGGAAAAACTCTTATCACTCTGCTGCTGTTTTTCAATAGCTTCCTGCAGTTTCTCTTCAGTAATATATTCAAATTCTTTTAATAACTCACCCAGTCTCTGGGCACTATTTCCGGCCATAAGCAAACCCTCATTTTTTTAATT
>JADQBU010000086.1 GCA_016278435.1 Halanaerobiales bacterium | reverse complement strand
ACATATTATATACCTCCAGAGGATATTTTAGCTATAAATTATATATATGTTAAAAATCTTAACTTAGAATATAGGTTTAATTACTTGCATAGATATTATTCTGGGGGGATTATTAATGAAATGGATATTTGCCTGGAATAAAAAAATGATTTTTTATATAGCCTTAATAATTGTGATGGTGTCTTTTATTGTTGGCTTCTTTATGGGAGATAGGTTTGGAGAAACAGTACCTGTATTGAACAAAAGGCTGGTACCTATTTATAAGGTTAAACGTGATGATAAAAAAATTGCTATAACACTTGACGGAACCTGGGGAGCTGACTATACAGATGAGATATTAAAAATATTTGATGAAAATAATCTGGATATAACCTTCTTTTTTGCTGGTTACTGGCTGGAAAATTATCCAGATCTTGTCAAAAAAATTGCTGCTGAAGGACATGAAATTGGTAATCATACATATACTCATCCCCACTGTAATTCCCTATCAAGCGATGAAATTAGAAATGAACTGGAAAGGACTTCAAGTTTAATAGAAAAGTTAACCGGAAAACGTCCACAGTATTTCCGTCCACCATTTGGGGAGTATAATAACAATATAATAACAACCTCACGTGAAAATGGTTATCAGGTTGTCCAGTGGAGTCTGGATTCACTGGATTGGAGGGAACCAGGGACAGAATTTATCGTAAATAGAATTATGTCCAATGTAACAGCAGGAGATATAATTTTAATGCATAATAATGCCCCGGATACGCCGGAAGCATTAAGGACAATTATACCCAGACTAAAGAGCAGAGGTTTTGAAATTGTCCCCCTTTCAGAATTAATTTACAGCGAAAACTATTACATTCAATCACATGATGGATTACAGGTAAGGCAAAGTGGTAGTGATGAATAGAAACTATTCCCGCTATCTGGTTATAATTGCTCTATTGTCAGGATTGATTGTAGGAATGTTACAGTACCAGTTGGTTGTACCGGCAGCCGGTAATCAGTTGCTTCCTTATTACTACGGTACCCGGGGAAAGAATCAGGTTGCGCTAACATTTAATGTTGACTGGGGTCAGGAGTTTATACCATCACTTTTGCAGATTATGAAAGGGGAGAATGTTAAAGCCACATTCTTTGTAACCGGAGACTGGTCCAGTAAATTTCCTGATCTTTTAAAAATAATGGCTGATGATGGTCATGAAATTGGTAATCACGGTTATTCACACAGGCATCCTGTTCATCTGAATAATCAGCAGCTGGCAGAATTAATAAATAAAAATGAAGATTTAATATTCAATATTACCGGTAAACGTACAGCTCTTTTTGCACCTCCATATGGAGAAGTAGATGATAGGATTGCCAGAGTTGCAGATAATCTCGGTTATAAAACTATAATGTGGTCTGCAGATACAATAGACTGGCAGAGACCTTCACCACAAATAATTGTACAAAGGGCGGTAAACAAGGTTGATGATGGAGGGATAATCTTAATGCATCCTACCCGACCCACTGTTCAGGCACTGCCGGAAATAATAAATAAATTGCAGAACAGGGGTTTTGAAATTGTAACAGTATCCAGATTAATAGGAGATGAAAACAGATGAAAATAAAAGTAAGCAAAGTGGATAAAGATATCATTTTACCTGAATATCAACATAAAGGTGAAGATGCAGGTATGGATTTAGTTGCTAATGAGGAAACTTCACTTAAGCCAGGGGAATTTAAATTGATTAAAACCGGTATTAAGATAGCAATTCCTAAGGGTTATGCTGGTTTTGTTTATCCTCGAAGTGGCCTTGCTCTAAAGAAGGGGATAACAGTTTTAAATGCTGACGGTGTTATTGATCCAGGTTACAGGGGAGAGCTGGGTGTAATTTTAATTAACCACGGAAAATCAGTTTTCAAAATTAATAAAGGTGATAGAATAGCACAGTTAATTATCCATAAGACTTATCAAATTGAATGGGATGAAGTTGAAGAACTCCCGGATACTAACCGTGGTGAAGGTGGTTTTGGACATACAGGCCAGTAAGACTATGTATAAAATTTTGTATCCTGGTTATTCTAACAATAAATAAACCAAAGGAGGAATTAATACTTTGTCTACTATCATTGGTGTTTTTGATAATCGAAATGATGCAGAACAAGCAGTAAATGAAATAAGAGAAGCTGGAGTAACCAGGGACGAAATATCTATTGTGGCCAAAGAAGATAAGGTAAAGGGTAAAAAAGATGACCAGAGTAATAATTTAAACCAGAATGTGTCTTCTGGAGCCGCTACTGGTGGTACACTGGGTGGAATCGCAGGTTTAATTGCTGGCGCCGGTGCTTTAGCTATTCCCGGTATTGGTCCCATTGTTGCTGCCGGTCCAATTGCAGCCGGTCTATCTGGGGTTGCTGCTGGAGGTTTAGCCGGTAGTTTAGTTGATCTTGGTATTCCTCAGGACCGGGGACAGTATTATGAGAATGAGGTTAAAAAGGGTGGTATCCTGGCTACTGTTGAAGCAGATGATACCCAGGTAAACGATGTGTCATCCTTTTTGCGTGATAATGGAGCCAAAGGTGTTGAAGTTCATTAATAGTTGAATTTATGTAATAAATAGGGATAGTAACCATTTAAGTGGTTGCTATCTCTTTTTATTTGTATTATAATATTTATAATCTTGAAATAGAAATTGGAAAGGGGGAGAATAAAATACGTCATAAATCTATTAAATTTGATGATTCTACCCTTTATCTACTGGATCAGAGAAAATTACCGGGAGAAATAGAATATTTTAAAGCCAGTACTTTTCGAGATGTTGAATATGCAATTATAGAGATGGTTGTCAGGGGGGCACCAGCAATTGGAGCTACTGCTGCTTATGGTGTATATCTGGCTGCTCTGGAATATAAAGATTTACCTGACCATGACTTTTATAAGCAAGTTTTAAAATCAGATAAAATTCTGGCAGATACCAGGCCGACAGCTGTTAATTTGGTCTGGGCAATAAACCGTATGGAATGGGTTCTCGAAAATAATATTGAAATTGGTCGAGAAACAATCCTATCATCATTATTAGAAGAAGCTAATAATATTGCTGATGAGGATATTGAAATAAACCGCCAGATGGCAAAAAACGGTAATGAGATTGTAAATAATAATACTAAAATCCTTACTCACTGTAATACAGGGTCTCTGGCCACTGTTGATTATGGTACTGCCCTGGGTGTTATTCGCATGGCCCATCAATCTGGTAAAAATATCAGGGTTTATGTTGATGAAACTCGTCCCCGGTTACAGGGTGCCCGCTTAACTGCTTTTGAACTTGTTGAAGAAGGTATCCCGGCAGTTCTAATTGTAGATAGTGCAGCTGCTACCCTGATGAGAAAAAAAGAAATTGACCTGGTACTTGTTGGAGCTGACAGGATTACTGCCAATGGCGATACAGCAAACAAGATTGGTACTTATATGTTATCAGAACTGGCTGTAAGATTTAATATACCTTTTTATATTGTTGCCCCGGTTTCAACTATTGACTTTTCAATTAACACTGGTGAGGAGATAGAAATTGAACAGCGTTCTTCCCGAGAAGTGACACATATAGATGGTTCTGAAATAGCACCAAGAAATATGAAGGTTTATAATCCGGCATTTGATATTACTCCAGCTGAAAATATAACAGGAATTATAACAGAAGAGGGGATAATAAAACCTCCTCTGGCCAGAGGTCTAGCAAATTTATCTACAAAAAAGCAAAAGGAGACAGAATAATGCTCAGAATCAGAATTCCTGCTACTTCTGCCAATCTCGGTCCCGGTTTTGATAGTCTGGGAATAGCGCTTAAAATTTATAATGATTTTTACTTTAAAAAAATTGATAGGGGAATAAAAGTCAGAGTGATTGATAAAAATACCGGACAGGAGTTAAATATTCCCCGTGAGAAGAATTTAACCTTAACCGCAATGGAGCGGCTCTTTTCCAGGACAGATACAGAGTTCGATGGTATAGAGATTATTGAGGAAGTTACTATACCACTGGAGAGAGGACTTGGAAGCAGTGCAACTGCAGTAGTCGCAGGGTTAGTCGGAGCTAATAAAATACTGGACGAACCTTTAACTGAAGGAGATATTCTGGAGCTGGCTATTGCAATTGAAGGTCATCCAGATAATGTAATTCCCGCTTTCAAAGGTGGATTGATAATCAGTGTAATGACTGATAAGGGACTAATGTTCAAAAAGATAAAAGTTGCTCAAAATCTAAAAATTGTCATGATAATTCCTGAATTTTCACTGGACACAAAAGAGTTGAGGAAAATATTGCCGGGTAGTGTTGATTTAAAAGACTCGATATTTAATCACAGCAGAACTGCTTTATTAATGTCCTGTTTTTATGAAAATGATTGGGATAACCTGATTTATGCCATGGAAGATAGCCTACATCAAAATCACCGGGCAAAACTTATTCCCGGGTTTAAAGAGATTGTACAGGCTGGTTATAAAGCCGGAGCACTGGGTGTAGCTTTGAGTGGAGCAGGACCGAGTATCCTGGCCTTTTTTACAATCGATGGAAAAGAAATTGGTCAAACAATGGTTGAAAAATTTCAAGATTTTGAGATAAAAAGCAGATATTTGATTACAGGACCTGATAATGATGGACTTATAGTGGAAACATGATAATAATGGTCAAGTAGTAGGAAGCAGAGAGGAGAAATACTATGATTAAAATTGGGTTACTGGGTTTGGGTACTGTTGGTAGTGGTGTATACAAGATAATGGAAAACAATTATGAAAATATAAAGAACAAAGTAGGCACAGCACTGGAAATAAAAAAAATACTGGTTAATGATATTGACAAACAGAGAGAATTACAGGTGGACAGAAGTTTAATTACCAGTAATTATCGAGAAATACTTGAAGACCCGGAAATTAATCTGGTTGTGGAATTAATTGGGGGAGAAGAGCCTGCCCATAAATATATAATTGAGGCCCTGAAAAACAAAAAAAGTGTGGTAACTGCAAATAAACTTGTGATTGCCAAACATGGTAATGAAATACTGTCTCTGGCCCGGGAAAAAGAGGTACAGATAAGTTATGAAGGTAGTGTAGCTGGTGGTATTCCGATTATAAGACCGTTAAAGGAATCACTGGCAGCTAATAGAATTGACGAGATATATGGAATTTTAAATGGAACAACAAATTATATACTGACCAGAATGGCCGGAGAAAAATTAGAGTTTAATAAAGTTCTGCAGGAAGCTATTAAGCAAGGGTATGCAGAAAGTGACCCTACTTCAGATATTAGTGGGCTTGATGCAGCTTACAAAATATCTATCCTGGCCTCTCTTGCCTTTGAAACATTTATAGATGTTAATAGAGTATATGTGGAAGGAATTGAAAATATCTCTTTGCGGGACATTGAACTGGCAGAAGAACTGGGATATGTAATTAAACTACTGGCCATCGGTAAAAAAGAAAATGATGGACTGGATATCCGGGTTCATCCCTCTTTTATACCCAGAAAACATCCTCTGGCTCTGATAGATGATGTATATAATGCTGTTTATATACATGGAGATGCAGTTGGAGATGTAATGTCAACAGGAAGGGGAGCCGGGCAGATGCCGACAGGAAGTGCTGTAGTTGCCGATATTATTCAGGTTGCCCGTGATATTCACAATAAAAGACTTACACCTAACCTGCTGGAATCATTTCAAAATTATAAATTAAAAAATATTGAGGAAGTTGAAAACTGTTTCTATCTCCGGATCCAGGTAAAAGATAAACCAGGAGTAATGTCCCGGGTTACAAAAATACTGGGAGATAACAGGGTAAGTCTGGCCTCTGTTTTACAGAAACATAGATTGACACCTGTAGTCCCACTTATTTTAATAACTCACCCTGTAAAAGAAAAATATATAAATCAGTCACTGGAAGAGTTAAGGCAGTTAGATGATGTAATTACTATTAACAATATAATCAGGGTAGAGGAGAGTTCCTGATGAAAAATCATATCTATATTAACAATAATCCAGTTGTTTCAGCAATATTTGCACTACTAAATAAGGATGGAGATGATTGAGATGGGGTTAATTGTGCAAAAATACGGAGGTACATCTGTTGCCACTCTCGCTAGGATTAAGAATGTTGCTGACAGGGTTATAAAAGAATATAAAAAGGGCAATGAAATTATAGTTGTTGTTTCTGCAATGGGTGATACTACTGATCAACTAATAAAATTAATAAAAGGTATTTCTTCTAATCCCAATCCTCGTGAAGTTGATATGCTGTTGACCACCGGTGAACAGGTTTCGATTGCTCTTTTAAGTATGGCTATTCATGATAAAGGTTTTCCAGCAATTTCACTGACCGGTAGTCAGGTAAAAATTCAGACTGATGACCGTCATAATCAGGCAGAAATTATGAAGATTGACAACAGTAGATTACGAACAGAACTGGATGAGGGTAAAATCGTTGTTGTAGCTGGATTTCAGGGTGTAAATTCTCAGGATGATTTTACTACACTGGGGCGTGGTGGTTCAGATACGACTACTGTAGCACTGGCAGCTGCCATGAAGGCTGACCGCTGTGAGATTTATTCAGATGTTGAAGGTATATATACTACCGATCCCAGGATAGTACCAGAAGCACATAAATTGGAATACATCTCCTATGATGAAATGTTAGAAATGGCCAATCTGGGGGCAGAAGTCTTGCATCCCAGGGCAGTTGAACTGGCCAAATATTATAATCTTAAGTTATATATTGCTTCAAGCTTTAATTATAAACCAGGCACAATTGTCAGAGGAGTTGAAGAAATGGAAAAGAGAAAAAATGTTACAGGTGTGACCAGAGATGAAGATGAAGTTAAGATTACTATGCAGGGAGTACCCGACCAACCAGGTGTTGCCGGTAGATTGTTTACTGCACTGGCTGAGCATGATGTAAATGTTGACATGATTATCCAGAACCTTGAATATAATAATATGAACGACATAACATTTACTATTAATAAAGAAAACCTGGTTCGAGGAAAAAAAGTTATCCATGAAATTGCCAGTAAGCTGGGTGTAAAAAAAATTGATATAGATAAAAATGTAGCTAAAGTATCCATTGTGGGTGCCGGGATGATCTCTACACCGGGAACAGCTGCAAAAATGTTTCAGGTCCTGGGAGAAGAAGAAATAAATATCCAGATGATAACGACTTCTGATATTAAAGTATCCTGTTTAATAGAAAAAAAATATGCTGAGCAGGCTGTCAAGGCCATTCACCAGGTATTTGAACTGGGGAATGCTGAAGATGTTGAGGAAAAGGCAAGGTAGTTGACAGGTTTTATTATAAAATAATAAATATAATATTATGACTTGAGAAAGTAAAAAAGGTCTATTTAATTTAGATAAATTCTGCATTAAATAGGCCTTATTTTAGTTTATAACGACAGTAATAAATTTCCATATCTGAATTATGATAACAGAACTATTTATTCTTTCCACAGGAAGTTTAATAGTCCCATAATTCTTGATTACTACTTGAAATAGCCAGTATTCCCTTTTGTAGTAAATTATCGACTTCCTGTTTAGTTCTTATTAATCCCCCGGCAATAACCGGGCAAGAAAGTTCTTCAACATGATCAACAAAATAGGTAGATACAATACCTGGTAATATTTCTACTGCATCAGGTTTGTTTTTATTAATTATATGTTCCCCTGTTTTCAGGGCATCGGAATCCAGTAGAAAAAGACGCTGGATAGCCATAAGACCTTCTTTTTTAGCTACATTCAAAAGACTACTTTTTGTAGTGACAATGCCATCACATAAGTTATTTTCTGCGAGATATTTAACACCCATTCTATCTCTTCCAATGCCAGCCAATAAATCAATATGTAAAAAAATTAATTTATCATACTTTCTAGCATCTTT
>JADQBU010000392.1 GCA_016278435.1 Halanaerobiales bacterium | reverse complement strand
TATGGTTTAGATATTACAAGTTTTTTTGTATTAACAGCTTTTTTGAAATAGTCTTTTCCCTTAATATTAACTGTTTTTCCTGTTGCTAAATCACTTTCTCCGCTGATATCGGATACAAACAGATTCTTTAGATTCTCTGATTTATCAACAATGGTCTGAAAAGACTTTTTACTATTGGCCATATAAAGTGCTTTAAACATCCCTGAATCTTCAATATTCACTTCTGAATCGGTTTTAGCTAGACTACTGCTCTGAAACCATTGTGTGTCAATATTCATAATCTGATTTTGAAAACCATGTATTCTTTCTCCGATAATAATCCCATTCTTTTCTATACTTCCCCTGGCTTCTTCAAAAATTAAATTACCGACGACATCACCAGTTTGATTATATGTAAACCAGAAACTCCCTCCCATTAGTACTAGAATTAGTAGACTGAATATTAAAACCATCTTTACCTTGATACTGTTAAACATAATTTCACCCCGATTATAAATATTATTGTAATGGTAATTTAAGCAACTAAAGCGATTTTTTTTCGATCCATTCCACCAGATCATAAATAATCTTTTCACTTTCAGCATCTATATCAACAGTTTTTATTCTTCCGGTTATATCATCAATATTAAAGGGGATTCCTTCCAGTTTTTTTGCTATATTCTGGATTAAATCAGCATTCATGGCATCAGAGTAAATAACAGCTCTATCGATATACCCTTTTTTTGCTGTCAGACCAAGTTCAATATCACCCCATTCAAACCTCCGGTTAAATGTAATGTCAAATTCCGGTGTCTTTCCATAAAGCCAGTCCCAGTCAGAATATTTATCAGTCAGCCGTTTGATTTCCTCATTTTCATTGCTATGTAGTATAACTTCTTCAGCCTTACCCCCATATTTTTCCTGAAAACTCCTGGCCATCGCCTTTTTCATCTCATTAATTGTTAGCTCAGAATTGAGTTGCCTGAGATTAATCACCCGGGATCTTACAGAATCGATTCCTTTTGTTTCAATCTTCTCCTTTGAAACCTGAAGATACCTGGTCATTTTTTCAAAGTCAGTATCTACAAGAATTGTCCCATGATGATAGACAGCAGGACTCCCGAGATAAAAAGCATTACCGGAAAATTTCTTACCGGTAACAACCAGGTCATTACGTCCTGAAAATTCTGCATCTATCCCCTGGCTCCTGACTGCTGCCAGTATTACCTCCAGCTGTTTTTCAAGATCATAGAGTTCTTTTCTCATCACAAATGTGAAATTGAGGTTGCCCAGGTCATGATAAACAGCACCACCTCCGGAAAGCCGGCGGGCCAGGTTGCCTCCTTCCTCTTCCAGTAGACGGCAGCGGCATTCCTTCCAGGCATTCTGATTCCTGCCGATAACTACTGTGTTCTGATTCTGCCAGAGATAAAGGAGAACATCCCTCTTCTTAACCCGGTTCAGCAGGTATTCCTCCAGAGCCAGATTGTGCCAGGGGTCATGCTTATCAGAAAATACTATACCAGTTTTAATAATTGATTGCACCTCCCTCCAGGTCAAGAGCGGCCTCATGAATAATCTCAGAAGTAGTAGGATGAGCGTGGATTGTTTCAATAATATCTTCAGCTGTCAGTCCATTTCTGACAGCCAGGGTCAACTCCCCGATCAAATCAGAAGCATGATGCCCTATAACTGAACCACCAATGATCCGACCATCTTCTTTTTCCTTAATTAATTTAATAAAACCAGACATTTCCCCATCTGCCAGAGCCTTGCCATTTGCACTGTAGGGAAATTTGCCAACTTTTATTTCAATACCCTGTTTGCGGGCTTTATCTTCATCAAGTCCCACAGAAGCAATCTCTGGATCTGTATAGATTATACTGGGAACAGCGGAATAATCCATCTCAACATCTTCACCCATAATATTCCGGGCAGCAACAATCCCTTGATGAGATGCAGCATGGGCCAGAAGGATTTTATCTGTCACATCGCCTATAGCATATATTCCCGTTACACTGGTTTCCATCCGGGAATTTACCTTGATCCCCTTTTTATCTCCCTTTAATTCAATTCCCAGTCTCTCCAGCTCAATTCCACCATAACAAGGTTCCCGACCTACAGCCATCAACACCAGATCACCTTCTACTCTGTCTTCCAATCCCTCTTTACTGTAACCAACAATATATTTATCATCTTTCTGTGAGATTTCATTTACCCTGGCTCCTGTATGTATATTTACCGGCTTACCGCGAAGATTACTTACCAGTTCCCGGGAGAGGTCAGAATCAATACCAGGCAAAACCTTGTCCAGAAACTCCAGGACTGTAACCTCTACTCCCAGGGTAGAAAAAATTGAAGCAAATTCCATACCGATAATCCCGGCTCCTACTATTACCAATCTGTCCGGAAGTTCCTTCATTTCAAGAGCTTCCCTGCTGGTAATCACTCCGGGAAGGTCAGCCCCTTTTATCTTTAAACTACTGGCCCTGGAACCGGTGGCAATTATTGTGTTTTCAGTCTTAATTTCAGCCGTACTCTCTCCTTCGACCACAATCATATCCGGAGATTTTATTACAGCTGTTCCTTTTATTACATTAACAGCATTTTTCTTTAATAAATATTCAACACCCTTTGTCAGACGGCTTACAACCCGGTGTTTCCTTCTCATTAACCTTCCGAAATCAATTTTAACATCATCAACCAGGAAACCATAATTTTTAGCATCTTTTATTTCTTTATAAACCATTGCAGAACGGACAAGGGTCTTGGTAGGAATACATCCCCAGTTCAGGCAGGTTCCTCCCACTTTCTCCTTTTCAACCAGAATTACATCTGCTCCCATCTGAGCAGCTTTGATGGCAGCCACATAACCACCTGGTCCGCCGCCGATTACAGTAATTTTACTATCAAGTTGATTACTCAATTCAAATCCCCCTTATCCATAAAATTGAAAGTAAATTTTCTATTAATTCGAAAAAATTATACCATAATAAACTGGTATTGTAAATTTATGAGGGCAAAAATATCAGCAAAAAGGTAATATCTGTTTAATTATTTTGACAAGATATTTTTTGAACTATATAATTTAAATAACATTTTAATATGTTTAAAACTTGATTTTCTGAAAAGTTATTTCAAAAAATTATAAAGGAGACCTGGTAATATGGTAGAAAAAGGCAGGGGAAAGATAAAAGTAGCTGTGATTCACGGGCCTAATTTAAATTTTCTGGGAAAAAGAGAACCGGATATCTACGGCCAAAAGACTCTGGATGAAATTAATCAGGAAATAAAGCTGAAATCATCCTCATTAAATATTGAAGTAGTTACTTTCCAGAGCAACCATGAAGGAGAAATAGTAGATTTTATACAGGATGGATATGACAAGTACGATGGTATAGTTATAAATCCTGGCGGCCTTACCCATTATAGTATAGTTTTGCGAGATGCACTAGTATCAGTGGATTTACCAGTTATTGAGGTGCACATCAGCAATATATTCAACCGCGAAGAATTTAGAAATGTATCAGTTATAACTTCGATAGCAGTCGGTCAAATTTGCGGACTGGGACCCAATGGATACCTATATGCTGTGGAGGAAATGTCTAAAATAGTTTCCAGAAAATTCACTCCAGGTACAGAGCAGATAAAACAATAAAATAAGCATTCTAAATATATATTTCAAAAAGGGGCTGTCTCAAAATGAGGCTCCCCTTTTTACTTTATGTCATTTCCAACATGTCAAATAGACCGGCTATTTTCATTTCATAATTCTCTACCGGTTCCAGAAATAAATCATTTATCCTGTTGATTACCCGGCCAAGTTCCGGGTCCCCTATGTTTCGTTCACAGCGAGAAATATTTATTCTAAATTCTCCAGCAATCTGTGCTGGAGTCTCACCCAGTACATAGATTCTATCAGACACCAATACCGCCTCTTCCGGGTCATGAGTAATTAAAAAGATACTTGAACCCCTCTTCTCTCTGAACCCAAGAATCAACTTTCTTAAATTGAGCTTTACCCGGGTATCAACCGATTTAAAGGGCTCATCCAGAAGCAGGAGGTCAGGTTCAACAGCCAGGCTCCGGATCAATTCTACCCTCTGTTTCATCCCTCCACTTAACTGACCGGGATAATTATCC
Source organism: Halanaerobiales bacterium (assembly GCA_016278435.1). GTDB lineage: Bacteria > Bacillota > Halanaerobiia > Halanaerobiales > JADQBU01 > JADQBU01. Next base: position 3,791 of record JADQBU010000392.1, on the reverse strand, counting down.
CTAAACTCCATTAATCCAGTAAGTTCCAGTAGATTTTCCCGCAAGAGTTCAGCTCTCTTTCCTGTTAAAAAATTCTGCTGTACAAATTCAAGATTCTCCTCTACAGTGTACCAGGGCATAAGCCGGGGTTCCTGAAAAACATAACCTACTCTAACCTCTGGTGAAATGAAAATCTTTCCACTATCCGGACTGGTCAACCCTGCAGCCAGTCGGAAAAGAGTTGTTTTACCGCTGCCGGAAGGGCCGAGCAAGCAGACAACTTCACCTTCTTTTAAATAGAGGGAAATATCTTCAATGACCTGCAGTGTATTATAGCTTTTTTTAACTTTTTTATATTCCAGCACCTTATTCATAGTTCTTCCACCCTGTAGCCTTAGATTGTAAAGGTTTTATCAGTAAATACTCTACTATTAACATCAATATGATTAAGACCAGGGCCCAGGCAAACAAAACCGAAGTCTCCAGATTATTATTGGCCACACTCAGGGCATAACCTATTCCACTGGAGGACCCTATAAACTCGGCAAAAACCGTAGATTTCCAGGCAAAAGAAAATCCGATACTGACTCCGGAAACAAGATGAGGAACCAGTGAAGGCAGATAGATATGCCGGATAATCTGTCTTTTACCCCAGGAATAAACCCGGGCCATCTCGATTAATTCCTGGTTTATATCCTGCAGTCCTACAAAAACATTGATAAATACCACCGGAAAGGTCACAACGAAAATCATAAATACAGGTGTGAAATCTTCTGCCACTCCGAACCAGATGACTGCCAGAACAATCCAGACAACAGGTGGGGTGGTCTGGATCACCGTGATCAGTGGTCTAAATACCCTTTTCACAGTACGGTTAATATTCATCAACAGGGCAATGATGAAGCCTGCCAGCAGGGCCAGTCCATATCCGGTTATTGTACGTTTAATGGTAACAATTAAATTACCGGCAAGTTCACCCGAATAGAACAATCTATTCAGGGCCTGCAGAACCTCTCCTGGACCCGGAAGTATAAAGGAGGAGGTCTTCCGGGCCAGTATTAGCCAGACAAGAAACACCACCAGGAAACCGGTGGTGCTCTGAAAAATTAACATAATTTTATTAAAAATAGAATTCTTCATCGGGCAATCTGCCACCTAACATGTCAGGATACATCTCCAAAATCTCATTAAAATAAGTTTTAATTAGAGTCTTACTTTTACTCTGGCCATAATAATTTAAATCCACCCTTTTAAATGATTCCAGAAATAGCTTCGGCGGTACACTGAATCCCTGATAACCGGCTGCAAGCCGAACTGCTTCCACAGGATGATTATTTACCCATTCAATGCCCTGCAGGTACATTCCATTAATCATTTTAACCAATCCGGGGTCTTCCCCGCCAAGTTTTTCACTGACAAATAAACCGACATAGGGAATCCTCCAGTCTCCGTCATGCAGTTTTCCCCACTCCTTCTGTATATCCAGTGATAGATTGGCCTCTTTATTCTTTACCAGACTAATAGTAACAAGTGGTTCCGGCAGAACAATAGAATCTACCTTCCCGGCCATAAAGTAGCGGGCACTCCCGGGAAGCGGCCGGTAAATAATATTTACATCTTCAGGATTTACCCCATTTTCTCTGAGAAGATAACGGGCCAGAAAATCAAGCGGTCCACCCTTTAGTGGTAAAACTAAAGACTTTCCTTTCAGGTCATTCCAGCTCTCAGTCTGAAAACCGCTGGTTAAAAGATAATCAACAGACCAGGTGTTGACATTTAATAACTTCATCCCAATACCTCTGTTATAAGCTTTGGCCCCAACGTTTACTCCAGTTACGAGCAAACCGATATCTCCCCGGGCCATTAAAGCCAGACCCCGCTGGTGGTCAGAAGAAATATTAATCTCCAGGTCAACAAGATTATCAAGCTGACCTGAATCCTTCATCCACAACAGCGGAAGGGCTGCTGCTACCGGTGGTGCCTGAATAGTCACTTTACGGGCTGCTCCGGCGGGAGTAACAATTATTATCGACATTAACATGAAAATCAAAACTGCATATACCAGATTTCTCCGCCTCAAATTAAAATTTTTTCCCATCTCTTAATAACCTCCCATAATACTTTGTGAATATTATATCATATTGTCGGGTTAATTGCATCTGTTATTTTTTATGTAGATTCCCATTTATTTATTACATTATTAAGAATCGGTTTTGATAAATGATTCACAAGAGATCCATCTCCTTCTCGATTTTTTCCCTGTTCATTTCAAAACCAATATATTTATTTCCATTAATAAATATGGTCGGTACCAGTACCTTCCCTGATCTCTTTTCCAACTCATTTCTATTCTTTTCTTCTTCAATTCTTTTAATCTCGATATCAACATCATTCTCAGAAAAAAACTTCTCAGCTTTTTGACAGTCGTTACAGGTTTTACTGGTATAGATAGTATTTTTCCTGTTAAAAATATTTTTTACACCTTCCAGAAAACTCATTTCCAGGCCTCCTTATATTTTTTTAAACTCAAAATTAATATTTTTAATTTATTTATTAAAATATTTAATATTATACTTGACATTTATTAATTTTAATAATATAATATAAACATAAAATAAACAAGGGGGAAGTAAAATGGATTTGATCAAGAGATTTTTTATTCTGGAAAACAAGGGTTACCGGAAACAGATGAAAGAAGAAAATCACAACCGATCGCGAAACGAGTATTATAAAATTGACGCCTATAGTAGATCTTAAGGACTAAGCCAATGGGAAAAATAATAATAGTAGTAGAGGAGCTAAATACTTAACTCCCTTAATGGAGAATAAACATTCCGTTAAGGGAGTTTTTTTATTTTATGCAATATTATCTTTTAATATAACCAATTTATACTTAATGCTGGTATTCAAAACCGGGAATTTTCACCCTCTTTTCCACCCAGCCGAAGAACTGGGTTAAAAACAATACAATCACAAAGTAAATAATGGCAACCAGAATATATACTTTAAAGAATTCATAATTTCTACTGGCAATAAATTTCGCCTGACCCATAATCTCGGGGGCACCAATCATATAGGCAAGAGAAGTATATTTCAAAAGATAAATAAATTCATTGGTCCAGGCCGGAATAACCCTTCTAAAAGCCTGAGGTAAAATTACAAAGAATATTCCCTGCCACTTTGTCATCCCGATTGAAAATGCCGATCTGATCTGATTTGAACTAATTGACTGAATAGAACCTCGCAGGTACTCAGCCATATAGGCTCCACTGTTTACACTAAAACCGATCATTGCTACAACCAATGCCGGAAGTCTAATCCCATAGGGTGGTAAACCAAAATAAAGAATAAATAACTGAGCCAGTAAGGGTGTACCCCTTAATAAACCGATAAAACCAGTGGTTAGAGTTCTGAAAAATTTATTACCATAAATCTTACCAAGGGCCAGCAAAACACCCAGAATTGTTCCGAAAAAAATCGAAACAATGGTAAGCATCAGAGTAATCTTTAACCCTTCCATCAGGTAGGGAAAGGCCTCCTTGAATACTTCCATGGTAGTCACTCATTACCACCACCATATAATTCAGTAAGTTTAAAGAGAAATTCCCTCGTTCTTGCTACCTGAGGATTATTAAATATCTGCTCAGGAGGGCCCTGTTCAACTATCTTTCCCTTCTCCATAAAAATAATCTCATCAGAGACTGATTTGGCAAAACCCATCTCATGAGTAACTACCAGCATTGTCATACCCTCCTGGGCCAGGTCTTTCATTACCGTAAGAACCTCACCTATCAGTTCCGGGTCCAGTGCCG
>JADQBU010000027.1 GCA_016278435.1 Halanaerobiales bacterium | reverse complement strand
AACTATTATTATAGTTTATTATAATTAGTAATAGTTAAGCAAATTATCATTTTTTAGAAATGGGGCTTATGATATGTCTGTTGAGATTATTAAAGATCTCTGCCGTGGCTGCAAGAAATGTGAAAATGTCTGTCCCAATGATGCGATTAAAATTTCCCACAAACCACCGGTAGACCCGGACAAATGTGATGACTGTGAAGAATGTGTATTCAGATGTATAAACGGCGCCATCATAGGTGGGAAATAGTTGAAAATAACATTACCCGTCATCCTCCATTTCCCTGTTTATTGTGCTTCTTCCTCTTCCTCCTCTTGTTGACCGGGGCCATATAATTCAAAGGTGAGTAAGATGTTTCTCAATTCGAAGAAAAAGGTATTTGAGGAATAAGTCGAACCGGAAATAACATCTACGGCAGGGTCAAATGGTTTATCCAGGGTCAGGCCATAATATCTCTGCAAGTATTCTTCCTGCCTTAATTCAGGATGATGATCATTGGCGTCAATTGGTTTCCATTTTAATATTTTAGCATCTGGAGTAACTACAGCAATCATATCTTCCGGGTGCTGATAAATGATCTGGGAAACCCAGGAACCGTAGCCAATAATTTCTCCATCCTTTTTTAAAGGAACTAATGGATACTTAACTTCATTTCTTTCGGGATACTGTACCTCGCCAACTTCATCTGCTTCTACTAAAGCTTTTAATTCTTCTTTATAGTCTTCCTCAGTTCTTCCAGAACTGAATTCATCTGTAAATACTTTATTCTGGGTTGCTGCCTGGTTTTCATTATTTACCAGATTTTCCTGTTCTTCTTGATCATTCTGATTATCACAGCCAATAGCAAATGACATGACAACGATTATAATAAGCAAACTAATAAGTATTTTTTTCAAAATAAAAATCCCCCTATTTAATGGTTTTTATTATTATGCCAGAATTTAACTTGAATTATTAGAAGAAATAGGATTACTTACAAAAGAAGGTGGTAAAAATTTTCATATATTAATTAAGGGAACAGCAGAAGTGGAGCAGTTATAATATGTAACAAAAGGAGCAGTGAGGAATGAATGCTCCTTTTTGTTTTTAAAATATTATATTATTGCAAAAGCTTTCATAATCCAGTTATATAAAAATCGATTTAACTATTTAGTTTTCAGGCACACAAATTACTTGATCTATCAGTAATGCATCAGGATTTATTCCTGAATTTAATCTTCTTAGATTGTCTACAGTTGTATTAAATCTACGGGCAAGACTATAAAAAGTATCACCACTTTGTATTGAATAAGACCTGGCTCCTTCCGGACAGGTAACAGGTGGTGTTGCAACTGGAATACAGATTACTTCACCTATCTGTAGAGTTTCTGGTTCAACAAAGGGATTTGCCTCCTGCAGGTCATCAACTGAAATATTAAATCTCCGGGCTATAGAATAAAGAGTATCAGAGGCCCTCACTGTATAAAAATTCCCCTCCGGACATGATGGAAATCTCTCCTGACGGGGAACACAGATTTGCTCTCCGATTCTTAAGTTATCAGGATTGATATTCGGATTTGCTGAAACAAGAGCAGAAACAGTAGTATTATATCTGCGGGCAAGGCTGTAAAGTGTATCCCCGGGATCAATTGTATAGGCAAAAGTATTTGGGGGGCATTGTCTTGGCATCTTTATTTCACCCCTTTCTATTAAATACTATTTAATATTATTATATTATTTAATAGTTAAATTAGTTAATGAGTTAACTGCTGGTTTAACTTTTAAATATAGCAATAGCAAATACATTTATAGCAATAATGAAAACACAGTTATTAATATTTTACGTTATTATTTATTTATGAATAATAAGAATGTTTAGGAGTGGGAAAATGAAGGATAACAATATCTATAAATGTTTTATAAAGAGGGTTACTGGAATCAAAAAAATTATTTTGGCTTTTTTAATGGTATTAATAATCCTGAATAATATTATGGTGGTCTTTGCTGAAACACCCGCTGTTGAACCGTTGATAAATCCATTAATAGACATCAATGATTATTTGCAGGCAGATTTTCAGCAAAATCATAGATGGCATTTTAGATATAATTTACCTACAGGTGAGAGAATAGATAAGTATGTTCATGGTGACGGCTGGTTTCTGGCTATATCCCGGAATAGTATGGAAGAATCATTTAAGATTGATAATTTAATTCCAGCAGAAAATGTTAATATAATTTATCAAACTGAAACTGAAATGTTCTTTCAGGTAACAGTTTCAGAGGCTGAGAAATGGTGGGTTAAAGTTGAGGAAAGTGGGGATGAATACAGGATTTCTCAGGCCAGGGAATTATGGCTTAATCCAGGCGAGACATTAAACTGGCAGCTAGGAGAAGGAAAACGACAGGAAGTTGTTTTTAACACAAATTATCAGGGAGATTATTTTACACATTTTCTGGTCAATATTGAGGAAGGACAATATGATTTAAATGGTGGTTTCACAATACATAAAGAAAATATAAGCAAGACGATTGCTTACCGTAACAGGTTTAATGCAGAATATGATAAATACCATATTTTGGACAACTTTCCAAATGGAATAAATGATCCTATACCCTGGACTTTATGGCGGATGGATGATGGACCTCCTGCTAATATAGATATAGCAATGGAAGAAACAGTTAAAATATCATCGGTAGAAACAACATCAGAAGAGTTGGGGGCTTTAAAAGTAAAAGGTATTTCTGGAAGCAGGGTTGAGGTTGAACCAATTAATTCTATTTCAGTATCTCATGCATTTATAAATCAATCAGCAGATATTACTCCAGAGGGAGACGCTTTATTATGGTTACCTGCTGGTTACTGGAATGTAAAAATAATAACAGCAAATAAACCCGGTATTGATTATATTCAGAGCTGTCTGGTTCCCGTTAATCCAGCAGAAATGACGGAACTGATCTTCCCTGATTATTTAACTAACGTCATTTCTGAACCGGGAAATGAAGGAGCAGTTGAAGAAAAAGCGGGATTGAATATAACCGGAATTAAAGAAAAAGATGGGTTTGTAACGACCACCTTTTCACTTTTTGACCCTGAAGTCACTGACCTTATGCCGACACTTGAGAATACAACTATTTTAGAAAATGGTACTAAAGCAAATATAAGGGAAATAAATCATTTAAACACACCGGCCAGCATAGTCTTATTACTCGACTCTTCCGGTTCAATGAAAGGACAGATGGAAGATACTTTGAAAACAGCCAGAATATTTTTGAATTCCCTACCAGAAGATATATTGATTAAAGTAGTTGATTTTGATACTAAACCTAAAGAATTACAGGGAACGACTAAAGCTGAGGTTTTATCAGGGTTAAATAGTATTAAGGCAGATGGAGCTACTGCGCTTTACGATTCAATATTGCTGGGGATTAATATACTGGAGGGCAGAGAACGTCCTTCACTCCTTGTATTTACAGATGGAGTTGATGCTAACTGGGATGATACAGGGCCGGGTAGTGTGGCTTCCCGGGAAGAAGTTTTTTCTGCAGTTGAAGATTCGGGGATACCAGTATATACTATTGGATTTGGGGTTAATCATGATAATACCGTGCTGACAGAATTAGCCGGGTTTTCCAGCGGTCTTTATTACTCAGCAGTAGACCAGACTGCACTCACAGATATATTTAATTCTATAAAAAACAATCTAGGGAATACATTTCAGCTGAAATATGAAAGGCCTGCCTATCAGGTGGCTAAATCTGTTCCGGTTATTTCAATCGCTGTCGATACCAGCGGTTCTATGGACCCCTTAAGGGGTGGGATTCTTCAGAAGGTAAAAAATATATTCCATGATTTTATTTTGAAATTACCTGATAATACCCTGGTCCAATTACAGAATTTCGAGGAAACAACTTTTGTAACACAGGTAATGACAGAAAATAAAACAGATATACTGCAGGCACTGGGTGAGCTTATAGCCGGTGGGGATAATGATACATTTAATACAGTTAAGACAGCTCTGGAAACCCTGCAGCCGGTTCCCTCAACCAAAAAAATATTGATTTATGTATCTGATCAGGATTTAGGGCTTTTAAATCATGAATCACAGGAAGAGTTTAATAAATTACTGGAAAAATTTAAAGAAGAAAATATAGATGGATTATGGGTAGGTTTCTGTATGGATAATGTAGAAGAGGTTTATCGTAATACGGCTGAAGTTTCAGGTGGTAAGTACGTGATTTCCGAGGATACTGCAGTACTGGCTGATGCCTTTGATAAGATAATTACAGAGATTAGTACAGATATTCCCTTGCCCGAAAAATCTTCTCTCACTCTTATGGTAAAAAATCAAAATAAGGATGGTAATATTGATAGGTATATGACCAGTAGAGAATTTGAACTTTCAGAACCTGATATGGTTGAGCAGACGGTAATCCCCGGTAGTGTGAGTTATAAGACAGGCCTTCCTTTTGAAAAATATAATCCCATCATAAAAGGACAGTTAGCCGGTGATGATTATCCAGATCAGGATATTATTGTAAATAAACAGATTCCCCTTGATGTAAAGACCAGTAATGATGCTGTAGAAATAAAGGCGGTTGAGGCTATTTCTCTCAACCGTATCAAAGGCATAGATGCTCCAGATAACAGGCGGTTCCTGGCGGTAATAATGGAGATGGAAAATATACTTCCTGAACAGGGGGTTATTATTTATCCTGACGGCAGTAGTCATCCTGCTGCCTGGGTCGGGGGTAACACTGCTAAAGGAGAAGTGGTTAAGAAAATTCCTCCATATTTGATTAGTAACCTTTCATCACACCTCTTTTTAAACTGGAATAATGAAGGGATGTATCCTCTTTCTCCGGCAACCTGGTTAGCGGAGAATCCGTTACTGGAACCCGGTAATCTTGAAAAATTTATAGAACCAGGGCAGCCAGCTCAGGGTGCTTTATTATTTCTAGTACCTGATGAACCGGTAGAACAGCTGTCACTCCATTATTATGATAAAAATTACGGCCATGCTCAGTTATCCTTAGTGGGAGAGCTTAAGAAAGAAGATATTATTCTGAGAGAGCTGCCTTTTGAAGATGAAGTGAAATTATCTGAGTCATTCTCCCTGAGGGTTAAGGGGTTAAACGATTTGGTACAAATTGAAACAGTTAAAGCTGGTGAAGATAGTGTTTACAGGATTGTTGAAGCCGATTTTATTTCCAGGGTACAGGCATTAATAGATATAAAACCAGCAGAGCGTTTCTATCACTCAATACCTACAGAGCAGGGAACATTCTATATTCCTTTAGACCCTGTTACACAGCTCTTACCTTTTGGTTTTGTTAATCCCACTATTTTTGCTCCAGGTTCAGCAAATAGTGTTAGATTTGCTTTTAAGGTTCCCCGGTCTCTGGCTGATAAATTTAAAGGAGAAATATTTGTGGAACTGGGAGATGGTGATGTTGTAATTCCTTTAGATAGTAAACCAAAGCAGGTTAGTGATAACTGGCAAGTGGGAGAGAGTGAGAAAAAATATACTGGAGATGGGGTTGATCTAATTGTCAACGGTCTAACTCCAGTACTGAATGATAGGTATTTAGCTGCTGATATTACAGTAATTGATCATTCTGATGGTTATGCGACCAGTTTAATTGATGCCTTCCAGCTGGTCAGGGATGATTTTGATGGTAAAGTTAGTGAGACAAAGAGTCCAACTGAAGTTACGGAAAGTAAAGGGCTGGCTGGATTTGCCAGTAACAAAACCTACACTGAATACCTTATAAAACCTGATGAGATTACTGGTCAATTACTTCTGGGTTTTGATAATGAAACTGTTGTCTTTGATGGTACAGCCAGACGCGGTCTGGTTGTATTCAGGATGCCTGATGATAAAGATCATGAGTGGACCCTGCAGTCTGATTTCTTTACTGGACTAAAAGAGACCATAGACCCAGAATCATATCTGGAAGAAGATTTGCTGGTGGAAAAAAGCAGACCTCTACTGGAAGATGATAGTTATAAGGATAGATTAAATAAGGCTATTACCCAGGTTATCAGGGAATATCAGGCCTTAAAAGAAGCAGAGCCAAAAAGTAGTGTTAAACGTGTGAGTATTGACCCTGCAGAAACTATTAAAGTAAAGGTATCTGTACCTACTGTAACCTTTGCTGGTTTACAGGATTTTTCTCAAATTAATACTCTTGATCAACTTAGAACTACCCTCGATGGAATAAAATGGCTACCAGGTGAATATAGTAGCTGGATAAATAGTTTTGCGCCAGCAGCAGTCTTAACCCAGGGCTGGGGTACATCAGCTGATTTCGGGAAGATGGCAGAGACGGTACTGATTCGCATGGGATTTAAACCAGAAAAAAGAATGGTAGATATAACTGATACGGGTTTTGAGACCCTATTAGAAATGGGAAATATAGAAGAAATACAAATAAACAAACTCCCTGCTTTGTATTATGAAGACGAGGAAAACAGGGAACACCTACTGGTACTACCTTTTCTGAAAGATCTTACCGAGTTAGATGGTCTTGTTGAGATTTCAAAAAATCAAGATTTTTATACTGACCCTGCACTTGCAATAGTGGAAGTTTATTTAAAAGTCGTACCTGTAGTAAGAGACAAAAATACCCAGCTAAGAGATATGAGTAATATACTGGCAGGTGGAGATTCCAGTGATCTTGTAGAAGAAATAAGGGTTTTTAGTGAATTCATAAATCTGGACACTTTAAGTCTTGATGCCATTGACCTTGGATATACAATCGTTGGTAGAGAAAAAGGAGATCTTTACTCACCAGTAATTGAAACGGCCCGTGAAAGAATTATCGGTAAAGAAAAAATAGACACAGGTTTATATGAAATTATAGGTGAAAAAATAAATATAAGTATTGGGCAAAGAGGCGGAAGCTTTACTTATGAAACAGATTTTACTGATGGAGAAGATATCTCAGGAATATTCCATACTCTTGGTATTAATCTTCCGGATATAAAGGAAGCTGCGGTAAATAGACTGCAGGAAGCTGTAGCTAATAGTTATCAATCAGCAGGAAATCCAGATGAGTTATCAGCCCTGCGCTGGTATACAAGGAATATCATTAATCGCTTTCTTGTTGGACAGAGTCAATATGAACGAGAACTGGCCCGTAAACTTGATTTAACACTGGGGAGGACGGTAAAGGCACGCTGTCTAATGGCAACAGTAAAGAAGAATACAAAAGAGAATAAGCTGCAGACCAGTATAGATTTAATGAGAGTAGATAATGAAATTCACAAAGGAGAGGAGACAGCCCGGCATGCCTTTAATATCTTCTCCGGACTATATGCCTCAAAATTGGAGTCTGATGTTTTATCTGGAGAACAAAGGGAAGGGGAAGAACAACTTGGACTATTTGAAATCTGGCAGCAGCTGCCCGAAAATACCCATCTTGTTTCCATTACTTATGATAATAAAGAAGATATACTTGCCTATATGGAAGAGAATTTAGAAGAAAAAAAATTCTCGCAGAAAATGCTTGAAAAGATTAAGAACACCAATAACGCAATTCTGGTTCCCAGTAAACCTGCAATAATTAAGGGGAAGGAACACTGGGCCTGGCTGGAGATAAACCCTGACGATTACAGAACTATAGGCGTGCTTGATACCGGTGAACATGGAGCTCTGTTGGAACATGTTCTGGGCAACTGGCAGCAGGAAGGTCTTAATTTTATTGTGGGAGGACTTATCGGAGTTGATGCTGCGGTCTGGTCAATGAGTGGATTTTCATTAATACTTGATGATTACGAAGAAATCAAGAAACAGGCAGAGGAATTTGCGAAAGGACTGGCCGATAATTTTGAGGCGGAAATAGGAGGGGTAAGTATAGGAGGGGTAGGTAGTGCCCCCAGTGTTGGGACTTCAATGGGACCGGTTGCTGGTAGTTTTGATCTTTCTTCAGGAGAAGGTAGTGTTTCTCAAAATGTACTTGGTTATGGAAATGGGTTTAAAGCCGGTGTGGCTCTTTACTTCACTCTGCCCGAATAAAATTGC
>JADQBU010000091.1 GCA_016278435.1 Halanaerobiales bacterium | reverse complement strand
TCGGGATTATTACCTGGATGCATACATTTTCACCGGCGAGAATGTGGATCAAAGGCCTGCAGGCCCTCGATAAACCAATCCTACATCTACATACCCAGTATAATAAGAAAATACCATGGTCAAAGATTGATATGAATTATATGAATACTAACCAGTCGGCCCATGGAGACCGGGAATACGGCTATATGCTGACCCGGATGAAAAAACAGCGCAAGGTTCTGGTCGGCTACTGGCAGGATGAAGAACTACAGCAGGAGATGTCTGTCTGGATGAGGGCAGCTGCAGCCTGGCATGATGCTCAGGAGGAAAAAATTGCTCGCTTTGGTGATAATATGCGGCAGGTAGCAGTGACCGAAGGTGACAAGGTTGAAGCAGAGATTAAACTCGGTTATGCTGTCAATGGTTATGGAATCGGGGATTTAGTTGAATATGTTAACAGAGCCGGGGTAAGTGATATAAATAGTCTGGTTGAGGAGTATAGAGAACAGTATAAAGTTAAGGAAAATATTAATCTCGACTCTCTACGGGAAGCAGCCCGGATCGAGCTCGGTTTAAGAGCTTTCCTGGAAGAGGGAGATTTCAGTGGTTTTACTACAACTTTTGAGGACCTGCACGGTCTCAAACAGCTGCCCGGACTGGCTGTTCAGCGCCTGATGGCTGACGGCTACGGCTTTGGCGCTGAAGGTGACTGGAAGACGGCAGCCCTGGTCAGGGCGATGAAGGTGATGGGAGCGGGCTTGCCAGGAGGAACATCCTTTATGGAACAGTATACCTATAACCTGGAAAAAGATAATATGATGGTTTTAGGTGCCCATATGCTGGAAGTCTGTGAATCGATTGCTGAGGGCAAACCTTCTCTGGAAGTACATCCACTTTCAATCGGGGGTAAAGCTGATCCGGCCCGGCTGGTTTTCGATACTGCACCCGGGTCTGCCATCAATGCTTCGGTCATAGACCTGGGAGACAGGTTCCGGATGATTGTCAATGATGTATCTGTGGTTAAACCAGTAGAACCACTACCTGAGCTGCCTGTAGCCCGGACGGTCTGGCAGCCAGAACCTGATTTTAAAACAGCCATTAAAGCCTGGATACTGGCCGGCGGCGCCCACCATACCGGTTTCAGTCAGGCCGTAGATGCCAGATACATGAACGATTTTGCCAGTATGGCCGGAATTGAGTTTTTGCATATAAATCAGGAGACCAGGCCGGAAGATTTCAAAAAGGAATTGCAATGGAATGAAGTATATTATAAGCTGAGATAAAGTACTGCAAGTTTTAAATTACAGAATTTAGCCCGGAAAGCCTCACACCTGAAGTCAGGGTGAAGAGGATGTCAATGTTAATTTAAACACAGGGGGATGTATGGAGATATGAATATATTAGTTACCGGTGGTGCCGGTTATATCGGCAGCCATGTGATCAAAGAGTTAGCAGCCAATAAGCATAAGGTAATCGTACTGGATAATCTGGTCAAGGGTCACCGGCAGGCAGTTGCCGGTGGTAGATTTGTTAAAGGAGATCTGGCTAACTGTGAGACATTAAATCAAATAATGCAGGAGCAGCAGATCGAAGGGGTAGTTCATCTGGCAGCAAGCAGCCTGGTGGGAGAATCGATGGAAGATCCCGGCAAATATTATTATAATAATGTAGCCAACGGGATTAACCTGCTGGAAGCGATGGTCAATAATGATGTAAAATATATCGTTTTCTCTTCAACTGCTGCTGTTTACGGAGAACCTGAGGAGATTCCCATTACAGAAGAACACCCCACCAATCCCACCAACACCTATGGTGAGAGCAAGTTATTCTTTGAGAAGATGCTGGCCAGATATGAGCAGATTTACGGCTTAAAGTATGTCTCTTTAAGGTATTTCAATGCCGCCGGGGCTGATATTGAGGGAGAGATCGGGGAAGACCATGAGCCGGAGTCCCATCTGATCCCCATTGTTTTACAGAAGATACTGGGAGAGAGAGATGAACTATATATATTCGGTGATGATTACCCGACAGAAGACGGCAGTTGTGTCCGGGATTATATTCATGTCAGTGACCTGGCTTCAGCCCATCTCCTGGCCGTGGAAGCACTGGCCGGAGGGCTGGAGAGCAGGGTCTATAACCTGGGAAATGGCCGGGGTTAATCTGTGAAAGAGGTAATTGCCACTGCCAGTCAGGTGGTAGGCAGGGAAATTGAAACCAGGATTGGAGCCAGGAGAGCGGGTGATCCGGCAGTTTTGATAGCGAGTTCAGCGAAGATCAAGGAAGAGTTGAACTGGCAGCCTCAGTATGAAGATCTAAAGACTATCATCGAAACAGCCTGGAACTGGCAGCAAAAGGGTGGTTATCATGAAGATGGAGAAAAATAAGATCGAAAAAAAGGACGGCCGCTATCTGATCTATTATGAATTTAAGGAAGAAGATGATGGTGAGTTCGAGATAACAGAAGATTTTAGCAGTGTAGAGAAGGCGGCCGAAGAAACTGGAAATTATCAGGTAGATCAGAAGCAGGAAGAAGCTAAAGATTATCTGGGAAAGGAACGGAAAGAAGAGGGGGAGGTAGACTGAGATGTCTGAACTGAGATGGAACCCGATTCTGGAGGAATGGGTGATAACTGCAACCCACCGGCAGGAGAGGACATTTAAACCGCCTGCTAACTACTGTCCCCTCTGCCCCACAAAAGAAGGAGGCTATCCCACGGAAGTACCTGCCTCTGATTATGACCTGGTCGTTTTTGAGAATAAATTTCCATCACTTCAGCCCCAGCCCCCGGAACCGGCAGTTGCCGGCAGTAACCTCTACCCGGTCGAAAATGCCCGCGGTATCTGTGAAGTCGTTCTCTTTACCTCAGATCACAGTAGTATTATGTCAAAAAAACCTCTTTCCCGTTTTATCAAGCTGGTCAAGGTCTGGGGGGATAGATACCGGGAACTGGGGCGGAAAGATTACATAGATTATGTCTACATCTTTGAAAACAGGGGGGAAGAGGTGGGGGTAACCCTGGAACACCCCCATGGACAGATTTATGCTTATCCCTTTATTCCCCCGATTATCAAGAAAGAACTGAATAGCAGTAAGAAACATCTTGCTGAGCAGGGTCAGTGCCTCTTCTGCAGTGTTCTGGAGGAGGAGGTTGAAGACGGGAGAAGGATAGTGGCCTGCAATGATTCCTTTACCGCCTTTATACCCTTTTTTGCCCGTTATACCTATGAGGTAAACATATATGCCAATAGACATCTGTCTTCCCTCAATGATTTTTCTGAGAAGGAGGAAGTGGACCTGGCCCGGATCTTGAAGAACGTGCTGATGAAATATGATAATCTCTTCGGCTTCGTTTTTCCCTATATCATGGCCGTGCACCAGCAGCCCAGTGATGGCAGTTGTAGTGATTATTCTCATTTCCATATCGAATTTTACCCACCATACCGGACTAAAGATAAACTGAAATATCTGGCCGGAAGTGAAGCAGGAGCCGGTGCCTTTATTAACGGTTCACTGGCTGAGGAAAAAGCAAAAGAGTTAAGAGAAGTGAAAGTGGGTGAAGTACTATAGAAAGAAATAAGAAGATAGAGTTAAAGCTCAAGGAATTATATAAAGAGAAATTTACCGATACAGAAATGAAAATGGGGGTTTACTCCGCTCCGGGCCGGGTTAACCTGATCGGGGAACATACCGATTATAATAATGGTTTTGTTTTACCGGCGGCCATTGAAAAGAAGATTTACATGCTGGGACAGTTAAGGGAGGACAGGCATGTCAGCGCTTATTCCCTTGATCTGAGCAGTTGTAAGGAGTTCAATCTCGAAGACCTGCAGTTTGATAAAGACCATATGTGGTCCAACTATCTGATGGGGGTTGTCGATGAGCTGCAGAAAGAGGGTCTTCAGATACAGGGGGCAAACCTGATCTTTACCGGCAATATACCCCAGGGAGCGGGCTTAAGTTCTTCGGCTGCCCTGGAAGTGGCTACTGCCTTTACCCTGGCCAGACTTAACGATATTGAGATAGAACCAGTCAGGATGGCCGAGTTCTGCCAGCGGGCGGAAAACAATTTTGTCGGAGTCAACTGTGGTATCATGGATCAGTATATATCCCGACTGGGACAGAGGGAGCAGGCCCTGTTGATCGACTGTCAGAGCTATGATTATCAGTTGATACCTTTTAAAACTGACCGCTACAGGATAGTTATCTGCAACTCCAGGGTACAGAGGGGCCTGGTCGATTCTAAATACAATGAACGGAGACAGGAGTGTGAAGAGGGAGTCAGGTTCTTTGCTGAGAGACTGGAGAAAGAGGTGAATTCTCTCCGGGATGTAAGTCTTAATGATTATCAGGAATATGCCGCTGGGCTGCCGGGAAATGTTGCAGCCCGGGTTAGACATGTGCTGACTGAAAATTCACGGGTTCAGGCCAGTGTGGAGGCCCTACTGGATAATAATTTTAAAGAATTTGGGCGGTTAATGCAGGAGTCTCATGCCAGCCTCAGAGATGATTATCAGGTTAGCTGTCAGGAACTGGACCTGCTGGTGGAGCTGGCTGTGAGTTTGGCGGGAGTTGCTGGAGCCAGAATGACCGGAGCCGGTTTCGGGGGCTGTACTGTGAACCTGGTAGCAGAAGATAATGTTCCTGCTTTTAAGGAGAAAATAATTACAGGATATAAGAATGAGACAGGTATTAAACCGGATATATATATAACAGACCCGGCCGCGGGTGCAGAAACTCTCTGGGAGGGTGATAAGGTATGACCGAAGTTGAGAGCAAGCTGGAGAGGGTTTATGATTTAATGGAAAGAGAGAACCTGGATGGGGTTTTACTGACCCAGAACAGTAATATTGCCTGGTTAACCGGCGGTTCAAATAACAGAATTCTCTATACGAGCGAGGAAGGGGCAGTAAAGCTGCTGGTTTTGAAAAACCGGATTGAAGTGATAACCAATAATATAGAAAAATCGAGGATGATGCTGGAACAGGGACTGACAGGGAAGATATACCGCTTTGCTGAAAATTTCTGGTATGAAAAGGAGAAACTACAGGAAAAGATTGATGATTACAGACTGGGCTGTGATAAATATCTTCCGGGGACAGAGGACCTGGCAGAACAGGTTAAGGAACTCAGGTATTCCCTGCTGCCGGTGGAGATTGAAAGATATAAAAAGCTGGGACAGAAAACATCACGCCTGTTGACTAATTTGATGAAAAAAATTGAACCGGGACAGACTGAGAATGAAATCAGAGGAGAAATGGCCCGGATGCTCTGGCAGGAGAACATCAATCCCCACCTGATTATGGTCGGGGCAGATAACAGGGTCTACAATTACCGCCATCCGGTTACAGGGAATGATGAAGTTGAAAAATATGTGATGGTAGTAATCTGTGCAGAACAGAGAGGCCTGATCGTTAACCTGACCAGGCTAGTTCATTTTGGATCGCTACCTGAGAATCTAAAAAAAAGATTGGAGTCGGTAGCCCGGATTGAGGCCGGTTTCATCCTGAATACAAAAGTGGGAACTGAGGTATCCGAAATTTTCAAGAAGGCAGTAAAGATGTATGCAGATGAAGGTTATGAGGAGGAATGGAAGTTACACCACCAGGGAGGGGCTACCGGTTATGAATCACGGGACTATCTGGCAACACCGGATATAGTTAAGACCGTCCGGGATAAGCAGGCTTTTGCCTGGAACCCATCTATCAGAGGGGTTAAAAATGAGGATACTATCATAGTCAACGGGGATGGTTTTGAGATAATAACTGAGGACCCGGCCTGGCCCATGATTGAGACTGAATATAAGGGAGAGATAATTAAGCGGCCCGGGATACTTGAGAGGTAGAGGTTTAGAAACAGGAGTTGATGCTCCTGTTTTTTTATTATGTTACATGGTTTATTTCAACCCATTTCAAATTTTGGTTCTACCGGAAGCCATTCCTTCATCATGCCATAAAATAGAACAAGTGATAATATGGATGAGATTATGAAAGATATTATACTGTCGTGGTATAATAAGAATAGTCTGTTCATGTGAATTATTTTTAGGAAATAAAATAAATTGAGGGAGAGATTAAAGTAACAATAAATAATTCATGCAGGATATTTACCATTTTTTAAGAATTATTAATAATATAATATAGTTATGACATAATTACAGGTATTTAACTTTAGTCCCGTCATAAATTTAAGCTTGAATTTGCTGAAAAATTCCCGATTAAGTAAGTAGTTAAGAAAGGATGGTAGCAAAGTGAAACTTTTTAAAAACGTAAAAATAATTTTACCAGAGGAAGTAGTAACGTCCGGGGGATTACTTGTTTCTGATAAGATTGAAAAGCTGGTTGATGCTGAAGAAATAAAAAGACTGGAGAAAAGTTCCGGATTAGAAGTAATTGATGGTAAGGGCCTATACCTGGCTCCAGGATTGATAGATCTCCATATTCACGGTGCTTCTGGCTATGATACCATGGATGCCAGCTCTGAGGCTTTAGAAAAAATCAGTCTGTCTTTAGCACGCAAAGGAACTACATCCTTTTTACCAACCACTATGACTATGCCGGTGACCAGGATCAAAGAAGCCCTGGCCAATATCGGGCAGACCAAAAAACTGGGAACCAGAGGCGCTCGTATTCTTGGTGCTCATCTAGAAGGACCTTTTATTAATCCTGAAAAAAAAGGTGCTCAGGCTGAGTCAGATATATTATTACCTGATTTTGAACTTTTTGAGGATGAGGAGAAGTTGATTAAAATGGTGACCATAGCTCCTGAACTACCAGATGCCGAAAGGGTAATCAGGCATTTTAAAGAGCAAGGAATTGTTGTTTCCTGTGGTCACACTGCGGCCAGTTATGACCAGATTATAGAGGCCCGAGAATGGGGAATCTCCCATGCAACCCATCTTTTTAATGGAATGGTTGGGTTACACCACCGCCGCCCAGGAGTAGTAGGGGCAGTGCTAACTACAGATCTTTCTTGTGAATTAATTGCTGATCTGATTCATATACATCCGGCAGTACTTAATCTGGTTTTACAGGTTAAAGATTTAGATCAGATTATTCTGGTTACTGACCAGATGGAAGCAGGGAGTCTAGGTGATGGTGTTTACAGTCTGGGGAGCCAGCAAGTGATTGTTAAAGATGGTGCTTGCCGTTTAGAGAATGGTCAACTGGCCGGCAGTGTGCTAACTTTAAATCAGGCAGCAAAAAATATTTATCAGATCAGTAACCTGTCTTTGCCTGAGGTTATCAGATTGGCTACAATCAATCCTGCTCATAGATTAGGACTCGATCAGCAGATAGGCCAGATCAGTGCCGGCTACCTGGCTGATTTGATTCTCTTTGATGATGAATTTGAGGTCAGGGAGACCTATCTGGCTGGAGAAAAGGTTTACTAAATTCTGTCATAATCCAGATGATAACGTATTACAGTTAAATATTAAGACTAAATAACGATTAAATTTATCAGATATATTAAAGGGAGGACAATAAAATGCGGGTTGTAATTGAAAATAATTATGGTGAATTAAGTAAAAAAGCTGCTTTACTTGTGGCCAGCCAGGTCAGGCTTAAACCTGATTCTATACTGGGGCTGGCTACCGGGAGTACTCCCCTTGGGATGTATCAGGAATTAATAGAGATGTATAAAAAGGATGAGTTGGATTTTTCTGAAGTTAAAACTTTTAATCTTGATGAATACTATCAGTTACCACCGTCCAATCCACGCAGTTATAATTATTATATGCAGGAAAATTTCTTTAAAAGTATTAATATCCATCCAGCTAACACCCATCTTTTAAATGGGATGACTGCTGATGTAGAGCAGGAATGTTATGATTATGAAGAAGAGATTAGAAAAGCCGGAGGAATTGACCTGCAGGTACTGGGGATTGGCCCTAATGGTCATATTGGTTTTAATGAACCCGGTCAGCGACTTAACGTGACTACTCATCTGGTGGATTTAAGCCGGGAGACTATTGAAGCCAACAGTCGTTTTTTTGACAGGGAAGAAGATGTACCCCGTAAGGCGATTA
>JADQBU010000124.1 GCA_016278435.1 Halanaerobiales bacterium | reverse complement strand
TGGTCTGGGTGTTATCGGGAGAAATGGTTTGTTGATAAACCCCACCTATGGATCGAGATTGAGACTAAGTATAGTTTTAACCACTGCGGTAATTGAAGAGGATCCTGTAATGAAAACTGATCCCTGTAAGGACTGCAGTATTTGCATAAAAGCATGTCCTTCCGGGGCTATTAAGGAACCTGGAGAGGATGAAAAGGTTAATATTGATAGATTTGTCTGTTCTTCTTTCTATAATGCCAATGGAGGCTGTAGTATTTGCGTTAGTAAGTGCACTCATTGATCCGAAAGATTAGCTATAGAGAGAAATTTAAATTAATACATATGAAGGTGATAAAATGAATGCATACGATTTTAAAACAGTAGTTAACAGACATAACACCGGTTCATTTAAATATGAGCAGATGTTAAATTGGAATCCTGATGTGGATGAGGATATTATCCCGTACTCAGTAGCTGATATGGAATTAAAAAATCCACCAGAAATTATTGAGGGACTGAAAGAATATCTGGATGATATAATCCTGGGCTATACAGGTCCTACAGAAGACTACTATAATGCTGTTATAAACTGGATGAAAAGAAGACACAACTGGGATATCAAAAAAGAATGGATAAGACTTTCAGCAGGAGTGGTAACTGCTTTTTATGCAGCAGTAAGAGCCTTTACTGAACCAGGAGATGGAGTAATAATTATGACTCCTGTCTACTATCCTTTCTTTGCTTCTATAGAACAAAATGATAGAACTTTAGCAGAAAATCCTTTAATTAAAAATGGCAGCAGATATGAAATTGATTTTAAAGATTTAGAAGAAAAAGCACAAGATCAAAAAAATAAGATCTTACTTTTCTGCAGCCCGCACAATCCTGTAGGCCGGGTCTGGGAGAAAGAAGAGCTGGAAAAAGTAGCAGACATCTGTCTAAGAAATGACGTTCTTATATTATCCGATGAAATACATAATGACCTTATAATGCCTGGATATAAACATACAGTTATGGCCAAACTTTCAGATGAAGTTAAAGATAATATTATTGTATGTACCGCACCAAGTAAAACTTTTAATCTTGCCGGAATGCAGACTTCAAACATTATAATACCAGATGAACATCTCCGGGAAATTTATACAAAAGAAGTAGAATCAACAGGATTTCATACTTTAAACATCATGGGATATAGAGCATGTGAAATAGCCTATAATCAATGTGAAGAATGGTTAGAAGAACTAATAAAACTTGTATACCATAATCACAAAAATCTCAAAATATATATGGAAGAAAATATACCTGAAATAAAGGTATATGACCTTGAAGGTACATATCTTCAGTGGATGAATTTCAATGCCTTAGGATTAGACAAATATGAACTTGAAGAGCTGATGCATAAAAAAGCACAGGTTTTCTTTGATGAAGGATATATCTTTGGTGAAAAGGGAGCAGGTTTTGAAAGAATGAATCTTGCCTGTCCAACTCATAAATTGATGGGAGCTCTTGCAAGAATTAAAAATGCCGTAGCTGAGTAAATTTCAAACAACCACTAACCAAACAAATTAACACTCTCCCTGTACTGTGAAGCTGTCAGGCCGGTGTATCTCTTAAAGACCTGATAGAAGTACTTTTCGTCCTGATAGCCAACTTTGTAGGCGATTTCATAATTCTTGCAATTGGTTTCTTCCAGTAGTTTTTTGGCTTTTTCGACTCGATAATGATTTAAATAATCTATATAATTGGTCCCGGTTTCCTGTTTAAATAAGAGACTCAGATAACTGGGACTATAATTTACTTCATCTGCAATCCCCTGTAAGGTTATGTTTTTTTGATAATTATCATGGATATAATCAAGGGTGTACTGGACAATCTCTGTATAATTTTGAGTTGTTTTTATCTCATTAATGATCCTAGTTAAACAAATAAGTATTTCATCCTGCAGCTGCTTGATATTATTTGACAGTAAAATATAATCAAAGGTCCTGGAAATATTCAGGTCAATTTTCTTCAAATCTATGTTCTTATTAATACAGAAATGGAGGATATTGCTGACCAGGGTCAGACCAAGGGTCTGGATATATTTCTTTGATGAACTATTTTCCTGACAGGCCCTGTCAAAAAAGCCCTGCAGTGCTTCCGGCAGATTTTCTTCTTTACCGTGCTCTACATTGGCCAGGACTTGCTTTTCCAGCTGAATGGGATATAAAAACTCCGGTTCTGCTTCTGCCAGCCTGCTTTCATACTGCAATATATTATTTTCATCAGAAAAGAATCTACTTTCCATGGCTATTTCTGCCTGCTGGTATGATTTCCAGACAGATTGAAGAGGGGTAACCGGATTGCCGATAGCAATGGAATAACTCATATTATATGTCTCATTGATATTTTCCTTGATCAAGAGCAGTTTTTCCACTAAACTATGGAGACTACTTGCTATCTCACTTGCCTTATCTCCCATCTCCAGAATAGCTACAATGTTATTTTGATAATATAGTGTTTCACCCCGGTAGATCTGTAAAAGCTCTTTCGCAATCATTTCCCGGACGGCGATTGTCAGCATTTCAGTTTTTTCATCCGGCTCCTCTCCGTTTAAGTACCCGGGAAAATCAGCACTGAATATCAGGACAGAGAAAGGCCCTTCAGTTCCAGAGAAGTCTAAATTATATCTTTTGATCCGGGTCTTTATTATCTCATCATCGTTAATCTGACCGGTTATCAACCTGGTTAAATGGTTTTCTTTAAGTACCGGAATATTTCTATCGATAATTTCTTCATAGGATGTCAGGATAGCTTCCACCCGTTTTTCCTCGGAAATATTATTTACTGCTTTTAATACACTCTGCAGGATTTCTTCTGGTCGGCAGGGTTTTAATAAGTAGTTGGATGTCTTGGGCTGAATTGCTTTCTGGGCATAATAGAAATCATCATACCCACTGAGGATAATATACTGCATCTTGAGCTTGCTGTTATTGATTTCTTCTATTAACTCCAGGCCGTTCATCAGGGGCATTCTGATATCAATAATAGCGATATCGGGTAATTTTTCTTTGACCAGATCCAGCCCGTTTTTGCCGTTATCTGCCGTCCCGCAAATTTCAATGTCATATTTTCCCCAGTCGATAATTGTTTTAATCCCTTCAACCTGTTCTTTTTCATCATCAATGATAACCAGTTTATACATGCTGCACCTCATCTCTTTTAACAGGAATAATTATCTCAACTCTGGTGCCTTTCCCGGCCTTACTGTCAATAGCTAAACCGTAGTCCCCCTGATAATAGAGGTCCAGACGTTCATTAACATTATGAATGGCATATCCCGAACCCGATTCACTGCTGGAAACATTCCTGCTATTATTGATATCTTCCAGTACCGACTGTTCAATGCCGGTACCGTTATCTTCAATTATAAAATAGATTTTACTTTCCCGGGAATATCCTGAAATATTAATCAGGGTAGCAGTTTCCGATTTTTCTGCTCCGTGAATGATGGCATTTTCAATAAAAGGTTGCAGGATAAGTTTTGGTATTGTGTAATTGAGGATTCTTTCCTCGAAATCTATCTTGTACTCCAGTTTATCGGCAAAACGTTTTTTCTGTAAGAGAATATAGTTTTCAATCAGTTCCTTTTCATTCTGCACAGAGATAAAATCTTCGCCCCGGTTCAGAGAAAAGCGGAATATTCTGGACAGGGCATAGACCATCTCACTTATTTCATCCTGCCCCTTTCTGATAGCCTTCCAGTAAATTGTATCCAGGGTATTGTAGAGGAAATGGGGATTGATCTGGGCCTGTAAAGCCCTTAATTCAGCCTCTTTCTCCTGCAGCTGTAACCTGTAAACCCGGTTGATTAATTCATGTATATTATCGATCATTTCATTGTATTCATTACCCAGCTTGCCGATTTCATCCTGATAGATAAAATTAACTTTTTCTTTAAAATTACCGCGTTTAACCCTGTTCATCGAGGACAGCAACTTATTGATTGGTTTTGTAAGCAGAGAAGAGGTATACATGGACAGGATAAACCCGATTATCAGGCAGAAGATAATCACTATTATGGTCAAAAAGAGTATATTCTTTACCGGCTGTAGTACTATATTTGTCGGTACCAGATAGATTACTTTCCAGCTGCTCTGGTCTATGGTGCTGTAGGTTAACATCATTTCCTGCCCGGTCAGGTTAAATATTGTATTTCCCTCAGATTCATCGATATAGGGAATAAGTTTTTCTAATAAAGCGGGCCGATCAGGCAAATTTTGCTCAGAAGTGTTCAGGGATATGATTTCATTGTTTTCATCAACAATTATGATTGTGCCTTCCGAGTTCTCTACAGCATCCCGGTAAATATCTTCAATGAAGGGTAGGTTTATATTTATCATTAGAAAACCCTGCATTTGAAAATTATTCATATTCAATACACTACGAAACATGGCGATCTTGGGGTTTTTATTATTTTTAATAAAAATCTGCTCTTCACCCAGTGGGGTCCAGAAAGGGCGGCCTTTAAGCTCGACAGCTCTCTGATAGATACTGCTCTTTTGAATAAGCTCCAGATCATTGATACCTGTACTTCCGTCTTTGCTGACGTAATATTCCAGACCATTCTTACTGTAGATACTTATAAAACTGATTGCCTCTTTGAAGGCCAGCAGCCCGGCCAGGGGTTCCATGGCTTTATTAATATTATCCAGGGTAACAGAGGAGATATCCTCTAAATTCAATATTTCCTGAACTTGATCATTGAGACAGATGTAAGTTGAGAGTTCATAGATATCATTCTGGAGAGTGGCGATACTGTTTTTAATCTGTCTGGTATCCCGCAAATTGACATTACTGATTTCAGTAATTACATAATTCGAATAAATTAGATAGGAGAGGGTGCCGAGAATAACCGCTATCAGGATAATTATGATAAAGGTCAAAAGGAATACCTTATAACGGATACTGAAATCCATATATGTTTTCTTTGCTTTTTCGATTATGTTGAAGATCGTCATCAAGCTCGCCCCTGTTTACTCTATTTTTTAATCCGGGTATATATATTATACCATAAAAAATGCCTGTATTTAGATAATTGTGTCAATAACAAATTATTTATACTATTTAAAAATTATCTCTACCTACATCAGGAATGTACTCTGTTAAAATTAGCATTAGATTAATCCGTGTATTCAGGGGGATAAATTATGAACACAAATGATAAATATTACATTGATGGAGAAGAAAGATTTGTGATTGAAAATTATAACCAGATCAAGCCCTTTTCCAGCTTTCTTCCGGCAGTCTCCGGCCTGTACGGCAAACCTCTATGGGCCTTTTATGTCAACCGGGGGCAGTGTCTGGCTTCGTTCGGAATTAATAATAAAGATTTTTCAATAATGGAGTTTCAGCCGGCAAATAAGGCCTATAGACAGACATCTTTGCAGGGATTCCGGACATTTCTGAAGATTAAAGATAAAGATGGCCGTCACACCTTCTATGAGCCATTTCAAAATAACTACGGTTCACTGGCAGCAAATAGGTTACAGAAGATGAGTATCTCCTCCTATGATTTAAAATTGATAGAAATCAATCAAGACCTGGGTTTGAAAATAGAGGTTATGTACTGTACTCTACCCGGGGAATTTTACAGTGCTTTAATCCGGGAGGTATCAATAGAGAACATAGGTAATGAACAATTATCGATTGAGCTCCTGGACGGACTACCGGTGCTTGTCCCTTATTTTATAGCAAATGATGATTTAAAGAATGAAAGCAACCTGCGCCAGGCCTGGATAAGTGTAAAAAATTATAATGATATTCCATTTTATAAGATAGATGTTCTTCCCCATGATACTTCAGAGACCAGCTTTATTGAGGGAGCCAATTTTTATTTGAATTTTGACTGCCGGAGAGAAGAAGGGTTCAACAAAAATCAGATGATTATCGACCCCGACCTTATCTTTGGAGAAACTACAGATCTGACTTATCCCGATAAATTTTACCAGGAAGTCTTTAACTTACCGGAAGAGCAGGTAGATGTAGGGAAAATGCCCTGCGGCTTTGGTTATAAAAAGCTGCTACTGAAAAAGGGAGCAAGAAACACGACCTACAGCTTAATCGGCCACTGTGGGGAGATTGACCGCTTTACAGCTTATATCAATAACAAAATTTCAGAAAAATACATGCTGGGCAAGATAGATGAGAACAGAAGATTAATTGAGAGCTTAAAGAGCAGTATCTTTACTGTCAGTAATTCGCGGGAATTCGACTTATATGCAGGTCAGACCTTTTTAGATAATATTCTGCGGGGAGGAAAACCGGTTACCCTGGGGCAGGGAAAGCTTGTCTTTTATGTTTATTCCCGAAAACATGGGGATTTAGAGAGGGAGTATAACTTCTTTCAGATTGATGCTACATACTTTTCCCAGGGCAACGCTAATTTCAGGGATGTAAATCAGAACCGGAGGAATGACATCCGTTTCTTTCCCTTTATCGGAGAAAATAATATTGAGACCTTTTTTGATTTAATCCAGCTGGATGGATACAACCCCCTGGTATTGAAGGGTTCCCGCTTTGAAGTAGAAAATAAAAAGAAGCTGCCAGTAGTTATCGATCGCTATTTTCATGGGGTAGATAAGGAAGAAGTCGAAAATTATCTGGCTGATAGTTTTACTCCGGGTGAATTAACCGGGTTTATAGAAAAGTATGGACTCAGTCGAGGGGAAGTAATCAACTTTCTGGATGATGTTCTTGCTCTCAGCCGGAAGAGTGATAATGCGGATTTTAAGGAAGGCTACTGGATAGACCACTGGACCTATAATATTGACTTACTGGAACAGTACCTTTCCATCTATCCTGACAGAGTCGGTGAGATTTTATTTGACAAGAAGTATAAATACTATGACAGCTGCTACCGGGTCTTACCACGCCGGGAGAGATATGTATTAACTGACCGGGGTGTCAGACAGTACCGGGCAGTGGAAAAGGCTGCTGAAAAAGAAAAAATAATTGCGACCAGGAAGCAGCAACCGGACTGGGTACGTACTGAAAACGGTCAGGGAGAGATCTATTACAGTAGTTTGCTGGCCAAAGCTATCTGTTTGCTGACAAATAAGATGGCAACACTGGACCCGTTCGGAGCAGGAGTTGAAATGGAAACCGGCAAACCCGGCTGGTGTGATGCCCTGAACGGTCTGCCCGGACTGCTGGGTTCATCCCTCAATATCAGTCTGGAAATAAAACGCCTGGCATTGATGCTTCTGGATATACTCGCGGAAGATGGTGGTAAGGACCGGAAAGTTTCACTGCCGGAGGAGTTATTTAATTTCTTTCTTGCTATCAATGACCTTCTGCGGCAGAAGCTAGATAATTATAGTTACTGGGAGCAGAGCAACCGGGCCAAAGAGCTTTATCGGGAAAAGATACTTTATGGTATTTCCGGCAGGGAGGTTCACATCGGGCTTCAGACTGTGCAGGATTTTCTCAGAGCTATCTGTGGTAAGCTAGAGGATGGTATCGCAAAGGCATTTAACAGAAAGTCAGGTATTTATTATACCTATTTTATCAACAGTGTTGATCAATACAGGATAATAACCGGGAGTGATAATCAGAAAATTACCGATGAACAGGGCCGACCCTTTGTGGAGGCGATTTCCTTTAAGCAGAGACCCCTGCCCTATTTTCTGGAAGGCCCTGTCCACTGGCTGCGGGTTAACAGGGACCGGGAGCAGGCGGTCAATCTTTTTCATGCTGTCAAGAAAACAGGACTCTATGATCAAGAGCTGTCCATGTACAGGGTGAATGATAACCTGGTCCATGAAAGCAGAGAGATTGGAAGACAGAATATCTTTCCCCGGGGCTGGCTGGAAAATGAAGCGGTCTTTTTACATATGGAATACAAGTACCTTCTGGAATTGCTCCGGTCAGGTTTATATGAGGAGTATTTTGCCAGTATCAAAGAGGCTCTAATTCCCTTTCAGGATCCGGCAGTCTACGGGCGGAGTATCCTGGAAAATTCCTCTTTTATAGTAAGCTCTGTGCACCCTGATGAAAAACTGTATGGAAAAGGATACATATCACGCTTAACCGGAGCCACGGCTGAGTTTCT
>JADQBU010000328.1 GCA_016278435.1 Halanaerobiales bacterium | reverse complement strand
GATCTGATAGAAAGTGATAAATTTTTTATAATATCTAATTTATTCTCTTTGTAGCGAAAATCTATATTTTCCATTTTAATGTACATCTCTTTTACCCCCTTTCCCCAGAATTCTTGACGCCTCCAGAAACTGTTTGCCAATTTTGGAAAACCCCGCATCTATAGAATTATAACCAATAGCCAGAAAACGAATTATATAAGCGGCTATTAACATATAAATTCCTGTACTTACAATTAAAATACCTTCATTCCCGGAAAACCATTGAATCATTTGATCTATTTTAAGAAAAAAGATTAATATACCCACTGCGATAACAGCCCCTGGAATAGAATATCCCATAATAGCTATCCTGGAAAAATATTTGGTCAACAAACTATCACTAATACGTACTGTATTTGCAATAATTATTGCACTAATAACGATTATAACTGATGAAACTGAAGTATCACCAGACTTACACCACCAACTATTGCACCCCGGGTAATAGGCAAAATAATATTTATAAAAATATTAAATGAACTCTTTCCCATTGTTCTGGATACTTCCAATAATGAAGCCGATTGTTTCTCTAAAAAGGAACGTGTTATCAGGTAAACATAAGGGTATAAGAATATTGTATATATGAAAACAGCACCATATAAGTTCATTATATCAAAGTACTGTGGATTAAGATTAATACCCAGATTATTTCTGAAAGAACTCTGTAATGGTCCAGTATAATTTAATAGGCCCTCATAAGTAAAGGCTCCTATATAGGGGGGTATAGAAAGTGGGAGTATTAAGGACCACTTAAAGAAATTCCTCAAAGGGAAATCAAATACTGTAACCAACCAGGCAGAACTAAGTCCAATGATGATACTCAATATACCGCTAAAAAAACAAGCATGACAGAATTATATATATAACTCTGCAATAAATAGTCTTTGATATGTATCCAGTTCTGATTAGGGTCAGAAAATAAACCAGTTAAGATAAACAAACTGGGGATGATTATTAATAATATTAAAATTAAACTTATTATAAGCCAGACATTGATATCTTTTTTATATATCATTTAAAAAACACACCTTTAATAACTTATATATTTAAATTATAACTTTAGTTTACTGCCAACCATGTGATTTTGCAAATTAAATTTCCCATGATTATCAGATTAAATTTACCCCGACAATCTCATTTTTATCAAATTAAATTAGGACAATGAAATGAATTTTGCAGAATAATCAGGAAAACAAAAAAGGCATCTCCAGTCAGGAAATACCTTTAAAGTTAGTTCTAGTTAGCTACAGGTTAAAATTTAACTGCATAATCTGTTGATTTATCCAGGCTAAAGGAATGCTCATTAAGCCAGATACACAAATTACCGTATCTATTGAAATGATAGAATGAACGGTAATAATGGTTGTTTTTTTCAAGCCAAATTCAATCACATAATCTTTATGCACCTTGATTTTGTTCCCATCGAAAGTATGTATAACCCACCCATCTTCTTGTGAAAACATGAGGCGGCCTTTTTTAAGAGTCATAAGCTCATATCCCAGAAAGATAGATTGCGTTTTCTTTTAACATGGGCATTGTCTGCCATAATAAGCATCAAGATTACTCATTTATCCTTCCTTTTTTAATAACTAACGATAAAAATATGTGTATTTTCAACTTCAATCAAGGTATATGTTTCAAATAAACTATGATATTTTTTCTCCCCTATTTTTTCTCTTACTTCTTGTGGTACTTTATTATAAGGTATCCTACTGGATAAGATTATTATATCTGCTTCTTTTTTGTATTGATTATAGTTATCGAGACGTTGATAATTAAAACCTTTTATATTTTTAAAATCACTTTCTACTATATTACGGAAATATGAATCTTCTTTACCACCATCAAAATAATATATAGTCTTTCCTTTAACATCAACGCCTTTTATTTCTTCTTTATAATCATTCGTTGGTTTAAATAAACTTTGTTGGTCATTTAATGGGTAATCCAATTCCAAATATAAAATTATCGGTGTATCAGTAATGAAATCTACATTTTTAATCATCTTTTTCCCTTCCTGGGTTTTAATAATTACTTCTCTAGATTTATTATAGTTATCTTTATTGAAATTAAATTCTATAACTACTTCACCATTCTTATCTGTTTTTACCTTTTTATTGTTAATAACAATTTTTTTGCCTGAATATGGATTACCCTTTTTATCGATTATTCTTATTGGAAACTTACGTGTTATCTGCCCTTTTTCCCAGTGTACATTATTCATAGTAATTTCGTTAAATTTTATCCCACCAGAGAGGTACCCCTTTTTCATTGCTACTACTATGTAAGATAAATTCGCATGACAATTTTTGAATGTATCATTAAAGTCCCCACCTTCATCCATTGTTACTCCTCCAACTTTCATTCCGGGGGCTTGACAGGTTAAATATTTCATAGAATCTCTAAACACAACATTTTCAAATGATATGTTTTCCGATCCATAATTAAAATGATTTAATACTGTACAATCCCTAACAACAGTTTGTACATCCCCTCCCTGGCAATGAAACATTACAAAAGAATCCTCAATAACTGCTTTAGTGCCCCAGAATTCTATCTTTATACCAGACACCTTGCAATCCTCTATTATATAATTAAATGGCATCTTTATACCTTTTATATGTTTTGAAAGATTAAATTCTTCTATATAGCCCGGATCAGGGAGGTTAAATATCCTTATTTTATCTTTTGTTGGAGGAAATTTGGTCTGCACTAATGATAGATCACAGTTTCTAAATATAACCTCTTTCCTGGTTACAGCTCTATCCCTTGCCCAGAAATCAGTACCGAGACGTTTATGCAATCTAATATTCTTGATATTTAACCTACCACCATCATTTGTTTCAAGATTAAAGTTCTTTATTTTACTCTTGTTTTTTATACCTTCAATAGTTATAGTTTCTTTTTTGCCACCCCCGAACCCCAGAAGTAGATTACCAATTTTACAATCGCTAATACTTAATTTCCTGGTAGTATTCCAACGTACAGAGGAAACAGTAGAGTTCTTAATATATGACCGGGAATTCAGGTCTTTGTCTCTTCTTATATCAAACATTAATCTGCATATATTTTACTCCCAATTACCTGAAATAATTTGTTATCATTAGATCTAATTTCAAAATTGGAATGTAGCCAGTCTCCAGAACCCGGGCTATCCTTAGTTTTTATTGTACTATCTTTAATCTTTATTGTAGATCCTTTATCAGTATTAATCTCTCTATGACCTTTATACTTATGAATAATTGATAAGGATGTATTATCAAGTAATAAATTTCCATATGGTCTTACATTTAGATTTCCATTTAACTCAATTTCATTACCAACTAATTTCAAAGAAGCATCTGTTTCAACAACAATTTTACCATCAATTTTGAGAGACTCGTCTTTAATAATTATATTTTCACCTTTTTTAATAACCAGATCCCCTTTAATATCACCTTCAATATTTTTTTCAGTATACTCTTTTTCACCATTAAAAACATTATTCTGGTCTGGCGAAGTATTCTTAACAGGTTTTTTCTTATAACTATCTGCAAAAGTATTAATAATAGCATTATAATCTTCATTTTTTACATTATCTAATTCTTTTAATATATGTTTTAGTTCTACGTTATCTTCATATATGTATGTAAGTAATTTTTTTTGTAATTTACTCTTTTCTGCTTTATTTAATTTCTGCAATGACTGGATTTTCAATGACAGATCAACCAGTGATTTATTGTCCAGAGAAGTATTATCTGTTAGTCCAGGAATAGTAAAAATACTCAAGAAAATAACAGCAATAAACAAAATTAAAGATAATTTTCTCATGATTACCCCCTACCTTTTTAATCTTCATTAAAATTAAAGAAAATCAATCACTCTTCTTGAATTCGATTATCTCATCATCTTTAATATTGCATTTATATGCCAAATTCTATAAAAATAAATTTATTCCTCTTTTTATTTTGTTTTTAAAATCATAAACAGGATATCTGCTCATAAAAATTTCTCTTTCTATAAACCTTGCAAAGAATAAGATAAATTCATATGCTTTTTTACCTTTTAAATATTTACAGGGGCCTGGTCGAGGCCCCTATTTTGATGATTTTTATATTCAATTTTAATGAAGCTCCTTGTTCATATCTCTTAAAAGTATCTCTTCCACTACCCTTTAATCGCTCCCACAGTAATTCCTTTGGTAATATGTTCATTTAATATGATGTATA
Source organism: Halanaerobiales bacterium (assembly GCA_016278435.1). Taxonomy (GTDB): domain Bacteria; phylum Bacillota; class Halanaerobiia; order Halanaerobiales; family JADQBU01; genus JADQBU01. The sequence goes on along the minus strand of JADQBU010000328.1, from coordinate 3,856 downwards.
ATATCAGTGAAGGCAGGGCTACCAAGGTCATAACGGCAAACTGAACTGCATATCGGGAAGCATACTGTCCGGCAAAATTATAGACAGCAAAAGGAAGGGTTCTGAATTTATCGCTGGTCAGATAAGTGGCAGCCATGATAAAGTCATTCCAGGTTGTAAAGAAGGTCATTATAATTACCGTAATTACAGCCGGTTTAGTTAAGGGAAAAATCACATAAAAGATTATATGAAATATACCTCCGCCGTCGATCAATATTGACTCTTCAATTGATCTGGGAATAGACTTAATAAACCCGGTCATGATAAATGTACCCAGGGGCAGAGTAAAGGCAATATAGGGGATAATCAATCCCAGATAAGAATTGGATATACCCAGGAATCTAAAACTTGTAAAATTGGGCAGCAGTGTGGCGTGAATGGGAATCATCATTCCCAGCAGAATCAAGGTAAAACAGATATTTTTGAATTTCCACTGCATTCTTGTAAAGGCGTAAGCCATGGTAACAGAAAAAAGAACAGTTAAACTGACACTTATCACATTCACAATGATACTGTTTAATAAATAATGAGGTATCTTACCGTCAATCATAGCAATTTTATAATTTTCAAACTGAGGTTTATCCGGCCAGATTAATATCCTGGGACCAAAAAGGTCACCATCTTTAGCCAGGGAGAAATCCACCAGCCAGATTAACGGGAAAATCTGAAAAACTGCAATTATTATTAAAAGAAAAAATATGATAACCCGGAAAGGTGTCAGTTTTCTGGTTTTTACCTTCAGAAAGTCATGATCAGTACCATACTTTAGTTGTCCCATCTTCTCATCTCACCGCCGATTTAGTATTCTTCCGTTTTAAACACCCTGTTAAGCAGTAATACAGTTATTAAACAGACAATTACAAACAAAACCGAGATGGCATTACCATATCCGTATTCATAGGAGTTGAAAGCCTTTATATAGAGGTAATTTGCCAGAAATTGACTTGCGTTACCCGGCCCTCCATTTGTTGTTAGATATATTGTTTCCATCTGTTTTAAGGAAGAGATAACTGCCCAGATAACATTTACCATAATAACCGGTTTCAACAGAGGAACCGTGATTTTAAAAAGGGTTTGAAAACTGTTGGCCCCATCAATCCGGGCAGCTTCATAAACATCTTCAGGTAGACCCTTAATACCGGCATAATAAATTAATAAAGCCCAGCCAAAACCCTGCCACATCATAATCAGGATAACAGAGAAAAGTACAATATCAGGATCCCCGAGCCACTGTTGTTTTAAAAACCCCAGATTAAGTAGTTCCAGTACCTTATTTAATAAACCATACTGTGAATTATAAATGTTGACCCACATCTTTGAAGTTACTATTATTGAGATAATACAGGGTATAAAAAAGACAGTTCTAAAGAATTTTTCTGATTTACCCCCTACGCGGTCCAATAACAGGGCAAAAATCAGAGCTAAAGGATGTTGTAAGATTACTGTAAAAAAGGCAAGGGCAGCGGCATTTTTTAAAGAAATCCAGAATACTCCATCCTGAAGCACATTCTTGAAATTCTCCTGTCCGATAAAATTTAAACTTCCTATTCCCGACCAATCTGTCATACCATAGTAAATACTTAAACCTATGGGAAATAAAACTGCAAATACAAATATAGCAAACCCCGGGAAGACCAACATAAAGATGATTTTCCTGTTCTGCAGAAAGCTGTGCACTGGCTACCCCTCCCTTCTTTTTTGAACATCAAATTTTCTATTCAGGGGAGACAGCTAAAATCTTCTCCTGCCTCCCCCTTATCAGAGTTTCCCTTATATTAAGTAGCTTTTATAACCAGATAGATATCTATTTAGCTTTCTGAACTACCTGTTCTACTGCTGGGCTTTCTGGGCGGCCTGGTCTGCTGCTTCAAGAAATTCTTGCGGAGTTTTCATGCCAGCGGCAAATTCCTGAATGATAGTCTGACTATCAGTTTTAAAACCGGGAGTGGCAGCATCGTTCCAGGGAGTCCCACTAATGGAAGTTGCATTATTGAGAATTTCCGATAAGCGGATCTGTAATTTGCTCTCCTTACCGGTCATGTACTGGTCGTATTTCTGAGCCGGTATCGCTACCCCCATCTGCCAGGCATATCTGGCCCAGTTTTCGGGTTTCATAATATAATTAAGTAGTTTAATTGCTTCTTCTTTGACTGCTGAAGAAGAGGAAACTGCATAACCGCCGCCGTTCCAGGCCATCATATCAGTCGATTTACCTTTGCCTTCACCTTTCATACCGGGGAAAGCAACGGCAGAAACATTATTTCTAAATGATTCTGAGAAGTTTTCATCTGAACCCAGCCCACTTTCCCAGGCACCCATATAGTACATTGCTGCCTGTTCCTGACCAAAGAGGTTACGGGCTGCACCGTAATCAGCGGCAATAAATGAATCCTGGAAGAACTCAATATCAACCAGCTCTTTTAAGTCTTCAGCAGCTGCCAGCAGCTCTTCATTACCGGCAAATTTAATATCCTGCTGGATGGCTTTGTAGATTAATTCCTGATCTCCACTTTCTTTAATCACTAAATCCTGGTAAAGAATATTTGTCGGCCAGCTGTCTCTGCCGTTATGGGCTACAGGTGCAATCCCCTTAGCCCGGAAAGCTTTAGCTGCTGTTATCAGTTCATCATAGGTTTCCGGTACCTTTACTCCGTTATCGGCAAACAATTTTTGATTATAGTAGAGCACCATAAAATCAGTATTCCGGGCCAATCCATATAATTTGCCGTTATAACTGAAGCCGTTCAATGATCCCGGGAAAAAGTCATAACCTTTATAATCATCCGGGTCCAGTTCTGCAGCATACCCACTGCTCATAATAGGATTGAAGAAAGCCGGCTGGCCCCAGACTGCGAATATATCAGGGAGCTGGTTTCCTGCTGTATAAACTCTGAATTTCTGCTTATAGGGTTCATCCTGGAGTGCTTCGACTTTAATGTTAATATCCGCGTTCTCTTTCATATAATTATCAATTAAAAACTGTTCCAGTTTTCCCATCCCCGCTGTGCGGTCCGGCAGGTTAGAAAAGAACTTAATTGTCACCTTGCCGGCCGCCAGGGCATTAAATCCCCCAACAATACAAATAATCATCGTCATAGCCAGTAAAAGAACAACTAACTTACGGTTATTTCTCATCCTTTCTTCCTCCTTAAAATATTTTGTACTGAAGGTTTTTACCCCTCACCCAGTTATCAGTATAGCACAGCACTTACTGGAAGTAAGTAGAATATTTTCTATAATAGTTTAATATTTTGAATTATCTCCATTTTCGTTGGTAATAGGTAGCTGAACATGTTCTTATATGCTTCACCAACGGTTATGAAGAAGAACCAATATTTTTTACTATATAACCGGCTTCTAACTCTGGATTATAGATAAAAGCCCTTCTGTAACCGCTCTGCAGTTCATCATAAAAGCCCGGAGCTTCCAGAATAATTGCAAGTAAATTCTCCTCATCGGTTCGTAGATACGCCGCCGGAATATAAAATTCTTGCTGAGGACCTAATGAATCATACCTGGCCAGCGGTTTACCGTTGAGATAGATTGTTAATATCTGGTCTGCTCCTCTGGTCTTTAAGTTAAGTGGGGCTTCATAATTATCAGTCATATTATATGTAAACCACCTTCTAAACCAGATAAGAGGACCCATCTCTTCTGCAGGTACATATTTTTCGACCTGTGGGGCCTGCTGCCAGTGGTCGTCATTATAATTAAGGTGGTGAAATCCCTGTTTGATGCCGGTTAATCCCGTCTGCTTACACTGTTTCTTATCACCTTACATTCCCGTCTTTTGTGCTACTCTGTGAGAGAAAGGGTG
>JADQBU010000189.1 GCA_016278435.1 Halanaerobiales bacterium | reverse complement strand
CCCATAATATCTGTCCACAATTGTTGTATTAATATTATTTGATAAAGCTATTTTTTGAATTTTTTCAATTACACTAAATAATCTTCCACATAAGTAAGCAGAATTTTGGTTTGTTCTATCCAATTTCTTTTCCACACTTATACCTCCTTTAAAATTAGACTCAAAAAACATTTTGATTAATGCTGCACGGGGCCTGGTAACCCTGTATTGCACATCTGCTTTGATACGATTAACAACATTGAATAAAACAACAGAAGTAAGTGGTGTACCTTTTAATGCATAAGACATTATTGAAGCTGTTACTGCTGGTTTTATATCATCATAATCTTTGGCAGTTTGTCTGGTAAGATTAATTACAGAATAATATATGGTTTCTTTTCCATCTTCCAGTATCATGCTGTCGAAAAAAACAGATATGTTCTTTTTAATTTCTTTCAAAGTTGTCTGAATCCAATCTCTAACAATCGCTCTACTACTATTTGCCCCCAATGCTAATACATAAAATTCCTCATCATTTATCTCCCCATATTGTCCTTTATAAACACTAGTGATAAATGCGTTAACTTTTTCTGGAGAAGGGTCGCTTAAAATATTTAAACCATTAAACTCCTGATTGGTTTTTGTCCAGAAAAGATAAAACAAATCCCCCACCTTTAAACTATTATTCTTACTATCTATTAAATAATTTACTGCCTTCCCATATTCCATAGCACAATCAAAGCAAATAGGAGCAATTCTAGACCCCTTTAACCCATATGATTCAAATGCATTAACATTTGCCGAAATTAAAGGGCTACCACTTCCTTGCCCCCCAATTTTCACTAACTTTAATTTTTCTGGATGACTATCAGCAATAGCCTTATCTTCATTACAAATTAAACAAGTCGAAACCATTACATTATTCCTTTTTTTTGCAGCATTATTTTGTTTATCTTGCCAAAATTTTTGAATAGATTTTAAGCTGAGGGGATCTTTTCCATCTATTCTGAATGTTAACCAATCATTATTATTAATATCTTCAAAATCAATATTCTGCTTTTTATAATTATCAAGAAATTTAACAATAGCTTGAACTAGTTCTTCATTTGTTTCTTCTAAACATTCAACTGCCAAATCATAAAATGCATTTTTTGTATCTTGCTCTCTATTACTTAATGCATCCATTTCCACATTTCCAAATATATATGTTGCCTTATCCGCTAACAATAGTGCTTTAACCTGCCTTGTGCGTGTAATTAAATGGTCTGAATATAAATAAATATCCCCCTCTTCACTAACATCTACAAACTCAATAAAATTACCGTCTTTATCAATTTCAATTAACCAGTCCACCGAGCGTCTAACAAAATGAAGTGGAGGAAAATCATCCACTCTTTCCGAAAGCTCACATAATTTCTCCAGTATCATAATTGAATCCCCCAGACTTCTTTATACTTTTCTACAGGTATATTTAAAACTCCCTCTTCCAGTCTAGCATTGAAAAATACTGGATTAGCTCTTTTATTTGTTGTTTCATAATCAAGATCAAATAACATACGGCCTAATTCATCAGTTATGTTGATAGGATTTTCTTCTTCCTCAACAGGTCCAAAAAAAGCTGAAAACTCTCTACAACCTAAATAAGGTCTCCTATAACATTGCCCTTGATTAACTCTTCTCCTGAATTGATCCCGATATTTTGCAGGATGTTGACTCTTTGCATGTTCTTTTAAAAATACATTAGCTTCAATAATATAAGAAACATCCCTTAGAGCAAGAGTGTTTCGCTGGGTTCTATTTCCATTTTTGCTAGTATCATCAGCAAAAAATCTTTCATGTTTTCCTTTTTTCATCCAGGACTTAACACTTCTTGGTGAGATTTTACTCTTAATTTCATTTCTGCGTAAAGATATATGACGAATAGGCTCCAATACTTTAATACGTCTTATAAGCCATCTAAACTCTGGTTTCCAGAATATTGAACATAATATACCCCTGGCTGCCGAGGGAGTCATCACCTGATAACTCATTCTTTCAACTTTCATGTCAGGTCGGGTAAAACAAGCCATTTCTCCCCAGACCTTTACCCGTACCGGTGGGAACTTAAATTGGTCAGTAATTTTTTTCACCTCCTCATATAGTAAAGTCATTATTTGTATATTCTCTTTTGATACCCTCTTTTTCATCATACTTTCCAGTCCAGATATAAACATCTTCAATTAATTCAACAATCAAACCCTGTCTTAATAAATCATTTACTTTATATTTTCTTAATGAAACTATAAAAGGCTGTATTTTTCTCCACTCATCCCTATTGATGAATCCCTTCTTCTTAATAACATTAAGGTCTACAGGTATATCATCAATCATTTTTGCATTCTCAATAATTACATTAAAAGTATCATCTGGAATAAGTTTAAATTTTTTAGCTACATTCCGAAAACTAAAACTTTTACGTAACTCTTGAATACCCGATTTATCTAAATTTACATCAGAATATAATGTATTAAAATAGTCATAAAAAATATCAGGATCCTGTAACTTTTCAGGATTATCCAGAAATAATTTTGTTTTACCTGTAGCAGTTTTATAAATGCCCCTTGGTAAATTTACCTCTTCTGGTTCAAATATTATTACCTCTCCTGTGTCTAATTTACCTTCACGGTTACACCTACCAGCAGCCTGTACAATACTATCAAGAGGAGCAACTGCCCGTAATACAAGGGGAAAATCTATATTTACCCCTGCTTCAATTAATTGAGTTGAAACTAAATAACAGTTTTTATCTTGTTCTAATTTTTTCTTAATTTCATCCAAAACCCGACTTCTATGACTTGCACACATATAAGTAGATAGATGATAAATATTTTTAATATCATGATTTTTAAGTTCTGTAAATACCTCTCTGGCATCATTACGAGTATTCAATACTGCCAGTGCCTGTTTTTCTCCAATCATCTTTTCTGCAACTTCTTTCCAGAACATCTTTCTATCTAAAAATTCAAAATTATAATCCACTCTTTTTAATTTTTTATATGTTTTAAAAGGCTCAGGAGCAATTTCTTTAATATTATTAATTCCTTCAAATCCCGGTCGTGATTTAAAAGCAGGTTGAGTAGCAGTAGAAAAAATTATTGTAGATGAATAATTATAAACTAGCTGTTTCATTACTTGTAATATAGATTCCAGAAATCCCGCAGGTAAAGTCTGAACTTCATCAAGTATAATTACTGAATTAGCAAGGTTATGTACTTTACGACTTCTACTAACTTTACTGGCAAAAATGCTTTCAAAAAATTGAACAGAAGTTGTAACTACAACTGGCATATCCCAGTTTTCAGTTGCTAGTTTTATTCTGTTTTCTTTTTCTTTATCATCCTCTGTAAATTCGAAATTAGAATGATGTTCAAGCACATTATTTTCACCTAATATATCTCTATATTCCCTGGCTGTCTGCTCAATAATATTAGTATAAGGAATAACCACAATTATCCTATCCATATTATTATATACTGCATGTTTTAAAGCAAACCCAAGTCCACTACGAGTTTTACCTCCTCCGGTAGGAACAGTCATACTAAAAAAATTATTTTTTACATCTGCTTCAACCAAAATGTTTTTATATATTTTCTTTCTAACCTGATTTACTAGAGTATCTTCTGCCTTCCTCATTAATTTATCTTGATCCTTTTTAAAAGTGTCCCATAATTTCTTAATACTATATCTTTCAAGTTCTCTTAACTCATATTTTTCTTGTTCAAAATGCCTTTCAGTATCTAAAAAATCCGCGTCTATAAGAGATGAAAACATCATTCTAATAAAAAACTCAACTTCTAAAGGATTTTTAATATTTATATTGATTTTAGTATTTAGTTCACTAATTTGATTTCTGAAATTATTCTTATATCTATCAATACTTCTTTGAACAAAACCGTTTTTCTTCTTTCCCGTTAAACTGATTTTTAAATCGCCAATATTATGTAATCCAGCATGATGACCTGCTATTATTATTGCCAAAATCTCATTATAATTTATTTGTAATTGATCATGTAAATATATAGCCCCAGATATTGAATGTTCTACGGAATTGCCATTATTTAATAAATAATCCTGAAATTCATTACAATACTTACCAAGATCATGAACCATACCTAATATATTTCCAAGTTCTTTAGCATGCCATTTAGATGCAAAACTACCTGCTATTTTACCTACTTTACAAAGGTGATCTTCTAATTTATGGTAATCACCCCTCTTGTTTTCTGAATGAGCAATATAAAAATCCATTAGATATTTCTCTCCCTTGCTTTTAATTAATTGAATTTATAAACCTACCCCCATCATACCACACCCCTCTGCCACCGTGATGTCATAGAACATCAGTTTTTCTATAATTTTCTTGCATTTCTTCAATTTCCTTCATTATTTCTTCCTTCAAACTTTCCGGTTCCAGAACAAGAATATCCTTCCCAAAACCCAGTATCCACTTCTTTATTTCCTCTAAGCTACCAGTTTCAACTTTAAAGATAATTCTCTCATCATCTAACTCTTCTATTTCCTGGGAAGAATGCCAGTTATACTCCTTGATATATTTAGCTGCAAATCCAGAAATCAATAGCTCTATTTGAACTTCTTTACCCCTTTCAACCCCCCAGACATTGTTAAAATATTTCATTAAAGAATAATCTTCAGGTCTATTGAAGGTTCTTTTAAGTACTTCAAAATCATCAATTCTATCAATCCGAAATAATCTAATTTCATGATGTAAATAACAATATCCTACGAGATATCCTGCTCCTTTTTTGAAAGTAATACTGTAGGGGTCGACTTTCCTTTCCCTGCTCTTATTACTACTTAATGAATAATAATTAATCTTGATTGTATTACATCTATTAATAGCCTTTTCGATTTCTTTAATCTGTTCCTGATATCCGGATAAATCTACCCCTTGGTCACGTTGAAATGATATCTTATCTTCAATACCCTCCAGTACCTGTCTGATAGAGTCTGGTAGAGAATTCAAAATCTTTGCCAGTCCTGTCTCCAGTTCCTGCTGATAGGGAAAATTGTCTTCCTGAGAAGCTCTACCGACCAGCAATAAAGCAAGACCTTCATCTTTTGTTAGTTCCGGCGGAGTAAACCTGAATGTATCCATAATATTATAGGAATCCAGTTCCTTATCAAAATATATTGGAATTTTGAGTTCTTCCATCAGTTCCCGGTCACGGTGAAAAGTACGCAGAGAAATACCAAAAAATTTAGCCAGATCACTGGCAGACCATTTTTTATGTCTGCCTTCCAGCAATGTTATCAATTTTAATATCCGGAATATTCTTGTTTTTTCACTCATAATATCACTTCTTTTTTCTCTAAATTAATAAATCTTTTACCCAACCCTATTCAAACAACCCCCCATCTTCATAATCTCCCTCATCCTCCCTTACTTTGCTCACATCCTGCAGAGACTGTATATCCAGTGCATTCCGGGCAGCCTTAATAGAAATAATATTAATTTCATGCTTAATATCCCTGACATCTTCCTTGATCTCTTTAATATCCTCTTTATGTTCCGTATGAAAGTGCTCAATCGCTTTAAAGTATTCCTCAAATCTTGCCTGATTTTTCTGTAAAATTTGCTGAGTTTTTTGCATAGATTTCAGTTTCTTATCATGTTCTTCCAGTTTGTTTGCAATCTGTTCAAACTTCTTATCATGCTTCTCCAACTTGCTCTCAATTCGGTCGAATCTCTTATCATGCTCATCCAATCTACTTTCAATCCGGCAAAATCTCTCATCATGCTCGTCCAACCTACTCTCAATATTATCAAATCTTTGATTAATTTCATCAAACCGCTTATCGTGCTTATCCAGCCTACTCTCAATCCGGCTAAATCTCTTATCGTGTTCTTCCAACTTGCTCTCAACCCGGTCGAACCTACCATCATGCTCCTCAACTTTACTTCTAACCTTCCTGACTTCCTCCAGAATCTGGTCTAACTTATCTACCATTATTTAAACCTCCTGGGTTTGAAAAATGCTTCTTTTATAAAATTCAATAAATTTACACAAATACCTGCTAAATTTTATAATTATTTCCTTTTTTCCTGATAGATAAAACTAATTTCTGTAGCAAATCATAATATTTTGCAATACAGACACCTTTCTATAACTTGAAATTCAAAAAGGAAAGAATAAAAGTAATCTGAAAGATTATAATAAAAAGAAGGAGAAATTAATTTCATAAAGAATAAATAGTAATAAGTAGCAAATTAATTATTACCTTATTCATAGGTTGATAACACAAAAACTAAGGAGGTAAGATTAATATGACAGAAAATAAAGATTTAGAATTTTTAGAAATTGCCGACGAAGTCGTGGCGATTATTGCTGGCCTGGCAGCAACAGAAGTTGACGGAGTTGCTGGAATGAGTGGAGGTATTGCCGGCGGGTTCGCAGAAATTCTGGGGAGAAAAAATTTAACTAAAGGTGTAAAAGTTGACCTGAATGAAGATCAGAGTAAAATAGACATCTTTGTAATCGTTGATTATGGAATCTCTATTCCTGAGGTTGCAAAAAATATCAAAACCAATGTTAAACAGGCCATAGAAAATATGACCGGAATATCCCCGGATGGAATCTACATTCATGTCCAGGGTGTCGAATTTCTGGAAGAGGAAGAAAAGAAAGAAGATGAAACAGAATAGGCTAAATATAACTCACCTATTCTTATTAAGAATAGGTGAGTTTAAATTCTATGATTAACATTTAAATTCTTTCTTTCTCAAATTTAAATATATATTCCGGATAAATGATACCTAAATTACCAATACGTTCAGAGGGTTAACTCCTAAAAACCGCCCCGTTCTTTTTTGATTGCCCGGTAGGCTTCCCGAATCTCCTGCAGTTTATCATCTGCACTCTGAATAAACTCCTGCGGCAGGTCGTCCTCCTCAATATTCTCCGGGGCATACTGTTTCACCAGTTCCAGATATTTTCTTCTTATTTCCCTGTTGCTGGATTGGGTAGATACACCCAGAATTTTATAATATTTATCTGTATCCTTTAAATAGCCTGCTTTAATATTTTCATATTCTTCCTTGCTTAACCCAAATATCTCAACAGCCTTCAATACTTTCTGTTTTTTCCGGTCCCGAAAAGAATCATTTTCCATAGAAGCCATCAGCAAAAGATCGACCATTCTTGTCAGCATCTCAGGCTTATTTTTAAATCTACTGTAAAACTGACGGGCAAACTCTTCAATTGTATATAGGGAATCAACCGAATCATTAAAAATTTCGATTGCTATTTTTCTGTACCTTGGTTCTATCTTTAACTCATAACCTACATAGTCACTAATCACAGTAATTTCCTCCCCGGTTTTATTAAGGTATTAACCTTAAATTTGACTAAAATCTATTACAAATCCTGACCCTTAATCCCCTGCCAGATCTTTTCCAACTCCTCCCGGTAACTACTGTCTTTTAACTGGTGATACCTGGTAATAAGGTGATGTTTTTTGGTATTATAGATATAAATATAACCCAGATCTTCATCTGCCTTTAACTTGAGCCGCGCTGAAGCATATCTTTCATTATTAATATCTTTAATCTGGGCCGAAAACCCTTGTTTATTCAGAGATTCCTTGAATTCATTTACCATCTCCTTTAACTCCTGATACCTATTATCTCCTCCAGTATTATTCTCACCAGCTCCCTTACGGGCCAGTTGATCAGCATAATCATTCCATTTATTACCGGTATGGCTATCTACTTTAACCCACTTTATATCAAGTCCGGTCTCTTCTAGAAAATGCCGGTAATTTTTCGTTAAATCATTTTTTGTCCGGTATTCACCGCTCACCCATTTTTCCAGATTCTCGAAATCATGATAAATATAAATAGTATTAATTCCGTGGTCAGATGCCCATTCAACTGCTCTTTCTACCGCTTTAATCTCTCCACCAACCTGACGTGAATTGAGATAAAAAGGATCATCAATCTGACCAGATTCCTCTTTGACTTTTCTCGCATTTTTTAAAACTACAAAACCATAACCAACCTTTCCCTGCATGTAGGAGCCATCAACATAAATTTTATATTTATCCTTAA
>JADQBU010000284.1 GCA_016278435.1 Halanaerobiales bacterium | reverse complement strand
TTACAGCATTCTCCAGTGATTTTCGATTAATTATATCCCGGGATTTTATCCCCTTCTTAACTAACTGGCAGATAGCTTCTCCCGATTTAAGGGCTATCCGTAGTCTTTCCGGATTGACGGCCGGTGCTAAGGCACAGCCGGGCAAAGACATACCCAGTGCTTCTGCTAACGAACCCATAGTATTGGCCGTGCCCAGAAAGGCACAGGAACCACAGGAAGGACAGGTCAGTTCTTCCAGAGAATAATATTCCTCTTCGGTTATTTTATTTGCCTTCAGCATACCCAGACCTTCTGAGATAGAGGTTATATCAGATTTACGTCCATCAAATTCTATACCACCCAGCATAGGACCACCGGTTACAAATATGGCAGGGATGTTGATCCGGGCTGCCCCCATTAACATTCCGGGTACTATCTTATCACAGGAAGCCAGTAAAACCAGACCATCCAGCTGGTTTGCTTCAGCCATCACTTCAATACTATTGGCTATTACTTCCCGGGAAGGCAGAATATAGTGTCCACCAATATTGCCCTGGGATAGTCCATCACAGGAACCAATTACTCCAAACTCAACTGCAGTTCCACCACCACGATAAATGCCACGTTTAACATATTCAGCTACCTGGTCCAGATTAAAATGACCGGGAACCAGGGTATTCCAGGAGTTAGCAATTCCAATAATCGGCCGGGCCAGATCATCATCTGAATAACCCATTGCTTTATATATACTCCGGTTAAATGAACAGTCCGGTCGTTGCAATATTTTATGACTTCTCATTCTTACACCTCCAGATTTAATTTAATGCTTTTATAAAAGAATTACAGCAGACATTAATAAATCCCTTTAATTTTTCTATCTGAATCTCAACTGAATCTTCCTTAATAAAGTCATCATAATCCGGATAAAAAAGTTTTATAAAGCCATCTTCGACAGTACTTATCTTATATGCAGGTGATTCTTCCATATTCCGATAGACAGTTTCATAAAATTCCTGGTTACTGAACCTGTCAGCCTCTACAAAGATACCGGCCGGCTCTTTCCGGTGGCTGTAAATTAACCCTCCATAGATATATAATGTTTTCTTGCTCTTATTCCCGGTTAAGTAAACCCTGTAACCGGCAGCATATTCTCCGAAATTATGATCACATTCCAGATCTATCTTGCTACTGAAATCATCTGTATTTATATTGTCAAAAACATATTTCATCATCTGATTAAAAGATAATAAACCAGGCAGGGTGGACATATCCAGCTTAAATGGTCTCAACTGATCTATTTTCAATTTATTTTCCCCCCTCTACTATAGCCTCACAGGCTGCCTTGATATATTCTTTTAAAATCTCAACCTGATCAATAGCATTATCTGCATTATTGAGCAAAGCAAATTTTTCGCGGGGTAGAAATAACTTTAAATAGTCGGCTTCATCTTTATTTACTTTGTACTTCTCTCCAGCTTCAATTTCAGCCCAGATTTTTTGATAATATTCGGGGTTACTTCTTTTGTCTAATTCAACCATAATACCGGTTCTACTTTGAGGATGATAGATAAGACCGATATGTAGATAATACTTCTTATAATTTTGCTTATCCATAAGAAAACAGCGGTAGCCCGACCAGTGGGCTCCAAAATTTTCCGGTGATTTTTGATGGATCTGGCAAAAAACTTGTAGGAATCTATGGTTGTTAACACATATTCAATTATTTCATTAAAACGATGCAGGGACCTGAGTGTTGATATTTTCACTTGATATGGAGATATTTTCTGCAATTGTTCCATCATTATCCTCCTTACTTTATCTTTTCTATTTTAAAATTACTGAGTAGATAATGGTAACCAGCCTGAGAGACATATTGAGCTGCCTTTTTGTTAAAACCGTATTCTTCCCCACCCAGCCAGCAAAATATCGGAATCTCCTGGTTCAATTTATCTTCCAGTTCTCTTCTGGAGATAACGATTTCCTCTTTCATTAGCTCCTCAGAAGAAGTTTGAGTAATCTGGGTATGGGTTCTGGTATGACTGCCGATAACATGTTTCTCACTTAGCTCTTTTAACTCCCGCCAGGAAAGAGCATAACGGCCATCGGGGTATTCATCTTTAATAATATTAAGAGTATGATTACGGGCAAAATTTATCTGTTTTTTAACCGGATTATTTATAAAATCAGTGACCACAAAGAACCAGCCAGTAAATCCGTATTTTTCTAACAGAGGATAAAATACATCATAATTATTACGGTAACCGTTATAAAAAGCTAGAATTAAACCCGGCTTCTCTTTGTTCCACCTCTTACTATTATAAAAATCATCAAGATCCTGGATTGAAACCGGGCAGAAATGTTGAGAATAGAACTTCAGTTGTGAATCAAACTCATCTGCATTATAGGCCGGAGTGTTATGATAGTTAATTATCCTTATATAACTACCCACCTGTAGTTTATTAGTCAGTTGTTGTAGATAACTTCTGTTTGTATTCTGTAAAGACATCTCACTCACTACTGCCAGTTCCCATATGATAAAAAAGTAAAATACTTTTCGGCCAGGGCACCCAGTATTATACTTATATCGCCAGGAGTTATATCAAGGTCAGCTTCTTCTTTGTGAAAACAAAGATAGTTAAGAGCGGATATGGTTAAAAATAAATTAAACATACTATCGCCAGATCTGATATCTTCTTTACTATCATCTGTCAGATCATCCAGTATTAAATAAACCGGTACACCTTTTTCCCCTTCGTTTCTTTCCTGCCGGATTTTAATAACTTCCTCATATTCGTTTTTGGCTTTTTCAAATTCTTCTTCTACCAGAATATAAGAGTTTAAGAACTTATCCATATCTGATATCACCCTATCTTAATTTTTCTATTTTATTATTACTGAAAAGATATCTATATCCACATTCAGTTATATACTGACCGGCCCGGGGACTCCGTTTAAAGTCTTTACCACCCAGCCAGCAGAAAACATCTACCTCATGACCGACTTTTTTCTCCAGTAAAGCTTTTGATTCAATAATTTCTTTCTTTAATATTTCATGTGGGCTATCATCTTCAAAACAATAGTGAGTCATGGTATGGCTGCATATCACATGCTTTTTATCAATCTTTCTTACTTCATCCCAGTTCATGGCGATTCTACCTTCTGCCTGTTCAGTATCATAATAAATTGAATGGTTACTGGCAAACTCTTTTTGTTCCGTTACAGGAAGCTCGATAAATCCTGCTGGAATAAAGTACCAGCCGGTAAAGCCGTATTTCTCCAGTAAAGGTTTCATTATTTTAAAATTGTTCTTATACCCTTCAAAGACCGAGATAATTAATCCGGGTTTATCTCTGGTCCATTCCCTGTTATAAAAAAAATCATCAAGATCTTTTTTACTAACCGGAGAAAAATATCTACTGAAGAATTTCAACTGTTTTTCAAGCTCTCCTATATCTCTTTCATAAGTTTCATGATAATTTACAGCTCTGATATAACTGCCCTGTTTTAAGGCATCAACCAGTTCATCCAGATCTTTATTTTGACTATTGTGTGCAAAAAATTCTTTGTTATTTATCATCTGACACCTCTTCTCTAACCTTTCATTCCCGTCAGTGCAAAACCTTCTATAAATCGTTTCTGGGCAAATATAAAAACAACAATAATCGGTAAAAGTGACATTAATGAAGCAGCCAGTAATAAATTATACTGGGTTGCCCGGTAATAAACAAACTGACCCAGACCGAGGGGAAGTGTCATAAATTCACTGGAATTTATTGTTATCAGGGGCCAGAGATAAGAATTCCAGCTGGCCATAAAAAGAAATATGGTTAAAGCAGCCAGAGCAGGTTTTACTACCGGTAAGACTATCCTGAAAAAAGTTCCAAAATGTGAACAGCCATCAATAGTTGCTGCATCAATCAGGTCATCGGGAATTGTTAACATAAACTGTCTCATCAGGAATATGCCGAAAATATCAAAAAAATAAGGAACTGTTAAAACATAATAAGAATCAGTCCAGCCCAGTTTAAGCATCAAGGTATATAAGGGAATCATAATAACCTGAAAGGGAATCATTAAGGCCCCCAGAATTACCATAAAAAGTATATTGCTCCCCTTGAACCGGTATTTAGCAAAAATGTACCCTGTCAGAGCACTGGTAAATACCCCTACAATTGTATTTATAGATGAGACCATAACACTATTGAAAAAATAACGCCAGAAAGGCATCGCCTCCAGAACACCTTTAAAATTATTTAAGGTAAAATGTTTCGGTATCCAGGTTGGAGGCATTTTAAATAACTCTTCTGTCGGTTTAAAAGAAGATATTACCATCCAGAAAAAAGGCAAAAACATAAAAATGGCTCCCAGCAAGAGCAACATAAGCATCAATAATTTACTAAAGGTCAACTTTTTCAAATAACCCACTTATCTGCCTCCTCCATTAATAATCGGTCTTAATAAACTTCCATTGAACAATTGTAATAATCATTACTATAATAAAAAGGACAACTGTCATGGCTGATGCATAACCCATTTCCAGAAATTCAAAACCCTGTTTATAAATATTCAGTACCAGAACCATAGAACTACTACCCGGTCCACCATCGGTCATAATCTTTATAGGCACAAAGATTTTAAAAGCTCCGATAACTGCCATAATACTGGTAAATAATATGCTTGGTTTTAATAAGGGCACTGTTATATGCCGGAAAGTCTGCCAGCTGTTGGCTCCATCGATTTTAGCTGCTTCATAATAAGAATTCGGGATCCCTCTTAAAGCAGCCAGCAGGATTACAGCAAAATAACCAACATTAATCCAGACAGCCACTACTGCTACAGAAGGTAGAGACTGGTCGGGGCTCATGAGAAAGGCCTGTGTTGGTAAGCCGACTAGATGCAGGAAATAATTAAAAAGACCATAACTGGGATGATAAAGCCATCTCCAGACTAATCCCACAGCAACCATTGAGGTTATAACCGGCAGAAAGTAAATAGGAGTAAAAAATTCACGTATTCTATCGGAAAAGGAATTAAGTAAAACAGCAACTATAAGGGCAATAATTATGGTTGCCGGCACAATATAAATCACTGCATAAAGAGTGTTAATTAAACTGGTAATAAAAATTCTATCAGTCAGTAGGTCTTTATAATTCTGCAAACCAATATAATTATCAATAGCATAAGCCAGGTTCCAGTCGTACAAACTCTTTTTGAAGGTCATAAATATGGGGTAAAGCATGATAAAAAAGAACCAGATAAAAGCGGGTAATAATCCCAGTAATATAAAGAGAGTTCTTTCAACTTTCCTGTTTATTTTAAATACTTTTCTGATCATATTGTCTCCTCTCTTAAATTAAATCTTAATAGTACGGGAAAGGGAGAAACTCCCTCTCCCGTTATCTATTTTTAAGAAGAAATATTAGTTATCTCCCCTGGAATAGTTTCTCTTAATCATTTTATTGCCATCAGCATCCATATTCTTAAGTCCCTGTTCTATAGTTAGTTCATTATTCAGGATTCCCCTTAGATTAGTCCTGACAATAGACCAGACCAATTGTCCAGTATCAAGGGTGTAGGCTCCAGGTTCCTTAGCATATTTAGCAATTTTAGTAGCAATAGAAATCGGGTCATTACCATTGAATACTTCAGCAGCATCTTTTCTGGAAGAAACAGCACCAACAGTTTTTGCCCATTCTATCTGTCTGTCTTTTTCCATTAAAAATTTAACAAATTTCCAGGCAGCTTCCGGATTTTTGGTTCTGGCACTTACCATATAACCCCAGCCGCCTTCACCATTAAAGTAAGGGTCACTCCCGGCGATAAATGGTGGTAAGTTATAATACTTATAATTTAAACCAGGTGCTTCCAAATCATAAGTGGCAGCATACCAGGGAGCCCCAATTGTCATGGCAGCAGTACCTTCTCTGAAGGCATCCATACGGCCGGAAAATCTGGTAGAGTGAACTCTATCGGGACCTTCAATTAAATCTAACATAAATTGAACAGCCTTCTCTGCTTCCGGGGTGGTAAAATGAACAACATTGTTTTCTGGATCTCTAAAATCTCCGCCCAGCTGCCAGATAAGTGACAGGAACATGGCAGATTCCTGGCCATTAATTACACCTAAACCAGCCTGTTTCATGACTTCATCTTCAATAACAGTTAATTTATGCGCATAATCCATTAACTCTTGCCAGCTAGCAGGACCATTATTTTTATCCCATTCAGAGGGTATTTCCAGACCGGCTTTTTTAAATAAGTCTACATTAACCAGAAGACCTGGACTTTCCATATTTAGTTCTTCCGGGAAACCGTAGTATACACCATCATATTCCTTGCTCTTAAGAGCAGCAGGAATATAAGTTGCTTCGATTTCTTCCTTGCTCATAACTGATTCGGGTACCGGCAGAATTGTACCACCTTTTGCAAAACTGGCAACCGAGCCGTAAAGCTCAATTACATCTGCCTCGGTTTTTGTTGCAAAAGCTGTATAAACTTTGGTTCTATATTCCGAGAATGTTTCCAGCTTTACTTCAATATCAGGATTGCTGGCATTAAATTCTTTTACCGCTTTTTCAGCAAATTTTACATAAGGTCCTGCCGCCTGGGTCCAGTAAGTCAAAGTTGTTTTAGCCATAACACCTGCAGTAAAAGTAAATATTAAAGCCATAACCAGTAGTAAAATCATTGATTTTTTCATCTTTTAAAAGTCCCCCTTTTAGTATGTTTAAACCTGATTTTGGAAATGTCTATTTTCTAAGAAATCACCCCTTTCTATCCTGTTAAAAATTATTTTAATTTTTCTATTTTAATACCTGTGGGTTAAGAATACTGGCTCCTTTTTCACCTTTTAAGACTTTAATTAAATTCCGGGCAGCTCCTACTGCTGCAGCTTTAATCGAACTATCAACCAGACCCGCCATATGAGGTGTAAGGACTACATTATCCAGTTTAAAAAATTTGCTTTGATAGAGAGGTTCTTCTTGATAAACATCTAAAGCTGCTCCAGCAATCCAACCCTCTTGTAGGGCCTGAAATAAATCATCTTCATTGACAATTCCACCCCTCATTGAATTGACCAGGTATGAGATCGGCTTCATCTTTTTTAAAACATCTTGATTTATCAGATTCCTGGTCTCCTCATTAAGCGGACAGCAGAGTACAAGGATATCTGCTTTCTTAAATAACTCATCTTTGCTGGCAAATTTAAGTCCCAGTGTTTCTTCCAGGGCCACTTTTCGATTTCTAACATTGTAGAGAATATTCATATCAAATCCTCTTGCCCTCCTGACAACTTCCTGTCCGATCGAGCCCATACCGATAATACCCAGCGTTTTCCCTGTAATACCATGACTTTTTTCTACTCCTTCAGTTACCCATTGACCGGCCCGTATCCCCTTATCGGCTTTAACAATTTGTCTTACCAGTGATAGGATCTGGCCCCAGATAAAATCAGCTACTGTAGTATTATTTATCCCGGGGGTATTACAAACCACCACCCCCTGATCAGTCGCTGCTGAAATATCTATATTATTATAACCATTGCAATTAAGGGAGACAACCTTTAAATTATTTCCAGCTTTTAAAACTTCCCCTGTAATTTCATATTCTCCCCCGATTATAATTCCATCTTTATCCTTTAAATTTTCTATAAAGTCAATGGATGTCCAGCTTTTTCTTATATCCCTGGTAGCATTTACATAGGAAAAACCAGCATCTTCAAGGTATTGATAGGCTTCTGGTTCATCTTCAAATGTTGTAGATGCAATCAGTATATTCACGATATGACCTCACTTTCTTCTTCCCCTAACACCTCTGTGATTTTTAATAAATCAATCCGGGAATTATCAAGATATAAAGCATATAAACAAGCACCGGTTACCGGCCTCAGAACCGGTTTTTTCAAAATAAGATCCTTACCGACAATACCGGTAACATATTTTTTCAATGGTTTCAGAATATAAACCCCGGCTTTAAATACACCACCTGAATACGATACCGGTATTTCTTTCTGCTTAAATTTCAATTTATTTAATATCGCAGTTATTATTAAACTTAATTCAAGGGCAGCTTCCTGATAGAGTTTTATAGCTTTGGATTCTCCGCTTTCTGCTGCTTCCAGGAGCAGAGGTGCCAGGCAGGCAACTCTTTCTCTATTTTCTATAAATTCTTGATTGACAATAGCCAAAATATCAAAATCATTGGTCAGGTCAAATTCCTGTTTGATAATCTCGTAAATCATTGATCTGG
>JADQBU010000100.1 GCA_016278435.1 Halanaerobiales bacterium | reverse complement strand
CCTATGTTGTTATAATCTCTTGCTATATCTCCTTCTCTTCCCAATCTCTTATCTATCTCCAGTGCCTTTTCATGATACTCCAGGGCTTTCTCATATTGACCAACTATTTCAAAATAATAACCTGCATTATTAAACTCTACTGCTAAATCTTTCATCCTCGGTTCTTCACTTGCCTGTTCTATCTCTGCAGATTTAACATACATTTCTGCAGCTACCCGATATTTGCCCTCTTCCACTAACTGCTCTGCCTTCGACCAGTACTTTTCTGCCTGAAGATAATATTTATATTTACTATTAAACTCTTTTTTCATCCACTTTTTTTCCCTTTTACAGATCTCAACCTGCCAGCCTCTCTTTATAAAAATATTAAAATCAGTCATAGGACCTTTATTAAATTCTTCTTTTGAAGGAATGAGTGGTAGAGTTTCCCTGTAATAATCTCGGGGTTTTTCATATTCTCCATTAAGTAAATAAGCATGGCCAAGATTAACAACTATCCAGTATTGATCCTTATTAAGTTCATAGGCTTTTTGACAGGCTTGCTTTCCTTTTTTAAATTTTTTATCTAATAAATAAAACCAACCTAAATGTCCCCAGTAGTTATAATTGTCAGGATAGAGTTTTGTTAATTTTTTAAGTTCCCTGGTAGCTTTTTGGTATTGCTTTAGAACACCGTAAGCACTGACTCTATAAAAGATTGCTGTCTGATTTGAATCATCAAGGCCCAGAATCCCATTGCAGATAAAAATAACATCCTGGTATTGTCGGTTATGGTAGCATTCCTCTACTTGTTGTAACATTCCCTGAATAATATTGTTATCACCAGTTGTTTCCCCGGCAAAAATTGTTAAGCTGAAGAGCAGAATGATGCTTAAAATGACTGCCCCTGCCCCAACCAACCTATAAGACATTTTCTCCACCGTATTAAACATTTTAAACCCCCTGATGTCTTGTCCCATAATCATCAATGATTATATGTATTCATTATTGACTCTAATTACTCTAATCTACTTATTAGCGCTTAATTTTTCCTTTCGCTTTTCATTAAAGTCAACAGCTACTTCCTTGATATCATCAATTATTTCATAAAACCCGATAATAACCACCAGCACGATCGAAATAAGAAAAATACCGTGGTTAAAATAAAAGTAAAAACCAATTTCCCTGATAAAAATATAACTGAGAACGAGTGTGCCCAGGACATTGGCCAGGTAAGCATGGAAGTAGGTAAAGAAATAGGCAGTTATTAAGATAATTATCAAGAAAAAGAGCAGATTGAGAAACCAGGAAGCCCTCGCTGTCTGCTTTCCACTGATCAGAGTATTTATAGCATTACCAACAATATACATTCCGACCATTTTGCCAACCGGGGTAACATGAATATCCCCGGTATCCGGGCTGGAATTACCGATGATGACTATTTTATCTTTAAACACCTCTTTATCGTTTTCAAAATACTTTAACTGATTAATATTAATAACATTCTTAATATTTAAGTTGCCTTCCGGTTTACCCGGCAACACATCTTCATGGAATATTGTAAATCTGATCCTCTGGAAGAAAAAGTCTTCCTTCAGGGTAGAAAGTTTGATTTTCTTGCCAGAAGCGAGATTTAATTTTTTAATCGTATCTTTCCCGGCAAGTATTTCATCTATAAAACTATTTAGTTCTTTGACATTACCTTCAGCCAGAACAGAAGCCAGCAGGGGAACACCCCAGACAATTTCCTTATCATCTCTACCATTTTGATAATAATCCTCATAACCCCGCCAGTACCTGATTGTATTTTCATATATATCACTGGAAACAACCCCGGGTACCGCCCGGTAAAAATTCTCTTCCTGGTTTATTAAATCATCAAAAATATTGGGCTTTCTATCTCTTCTATATCCTATTCTCACCGGGAAAATGATGTTCACATCCCGCTCTTCCCGGCTAATATTCTGGAGAAGGTCCCTCAGTTCTCTATCTCCCGAGGTTGTATTTTCGTGTTCCAGCAAAATATCGGGATAGATAACTTTCGCTCCACCCCTGTAAGCAGTTTTAATAGCCCGGGCAATAGCATCACGGGGAACCATGATCGGTTCCCCCCATTCCCGGTATGTCTCTTCATCTATCTCAATAAAAACAATATCTTCCGGAGCATCCCTTTTCCCCATTATCTGAGCTTCCCGTTTAATAAAAAAGGAGTCGAAGATATTATTAAGATTATCTTCACCCCACTGTGTATTATCAATCACCAGAGTTAATAAGACAGCAAAAATTATACCGATTGCAATATTAAAATAAAATAATTTCTTTTTAGCAGTTGGAAATCCTGGAAAATAAAATTTATGATATAACCAGTTTATTATCTTCCTTATTCTCATTTATTGACACCCTCATTGATATTATTTGATAACATCAGGTTTAAACAGATAAAATATTTTGCCCACCTTTACCGTTCATTAAGTTTAACTTAATTTAAATAAAATGCCTCATCTATTTCACGCAGTAATAAATCTATGCTTTCCATCTCTTCCCGTTTAAGATTGTCATGTTCATTTACTATATCTTCTAGCTTCTGGTGACACAGGGTATATAGGTTATATTCAATACCAAGATGGCTGCTGACAGATTTTAAATATATTACCATCTGAATATCCGGACGAATTATACTGGCCTCCTGATTACTGCTAGTAATCAATGCTTTCTTTAAACTGGCTTCAGTTGTACTTTCCAGTACATAAAACTCCCCTTGACCACCCGCATCACCTATTCTCCAGGTATAACATCTACCCGGGGTTAAACTTAAATTTGCAAGGGAGAGTTCATAAGTATTATCCAGGGCAGACACCTTCTGCTCCAGAATTGTATTATTTTCAGAATCAATAATATACAGATAGCTATTATTCAGGCCTGGCGAACGAAATCTTATCTTACTATCAGTAAAAACAGCAGCCCTTTCCAGAGGAAGTTCCGAGTAGAAAAATCCCCTTCCCTTCAAGACTGAGTAATAGTCTAAATCTAAAATTCCCCTTGTTGCTGCATAGTAAACCTGGTGGCGCGATTTTTCAAAACCAAGAACAGAAAGTACTTGAGTAAATAACCCCTCTTTTTCTATCCGGGGCTCAAATACTATTTTTAATGTTTTACTATCTATCTCTTCTCCTCTGGCATAGGGATAAAATTTAATATCCAGGTCATCAATCCCACCTTCTTTAACTATTAAATCCCCTTGATAAAGGTTCTCATTCTGAGAAATATCATGAATCGTATCCTGGCCCCTGATTATTTTACAGCTACCCTTATAACCATCCAGAAAAAGGCCTACTACTTTATCATCATCAATAACACTCTCAGCCAGTATCACTCCGGTAAAAATTAACATGATACATATTATAATAAATAAATATAATTTCCTGAACAATTTTATTCCCTCCAGACTTTTTAGTATAAAAAAGCTATCTCTAAATTGATAAAAGGATAATCCCCTTTGTATTAAAAGGGAGGGAAATACCTCCCCTCCCTTATTAAATCTATATATCTAATGACTTATATGTAACAAACTGGCAAAAATAAGCTCCATCAGTATAGGACTCTACCTCATACATAGTTACTCTGACATAAAATGTCCCGGTCCATTCAGGAGCTACATAGGCAATGCCTTCAAAAGTAGCTTCATCATCCTCATATATTTTATTAAAATTCTCATCAAAAATAGCTATATCTACATCAACCGCATCATCATCTCCAACAACGCAGATAGCATATTCGTTCCCATAATATAATGTTGTGGAATAGCGAAATGAATCACCTTCATCTAAATAACCAACATTAAGATCATTTTCCTCTTCCCTGAGTCTATAACCAGCTTCCCGCGCCCTGGAAAGTAAACTATCAGCATAATAAACAGCCTCTTTGGACGAAGCTAAAGCAGCCAGGGAAATTGTACTGAGCAACAAAACAGTTAATAAGACTATTGATAAATATTTTTTCATAGATACTAACCCCCCTTAATCAAGTTTTGTTATGTCATTAACTAGATCAGAAACCAGGGCAGATATTTTATCGACATTTTCTTTGGGTACTGCCTTTCCTTCCGGAACATCACAGAGAACCTGTAATTGTTCTACAAGATTAACAACTCTCTGTATTATCGGTAATTTTTTAGTGTCTTCATTCATAGCATTTAGCTTTTTTTGATAGAAGCTGATAAGACCAGGCTGCCTGAGAACTGTTGCAGCTGGAGCTTCATACTTTTTAGATAGGCTACCGGTTATAATATTAACCCCTTCTATCCAGCCGGCAAGTGTTGTCAAAACTGATAGATCAGAATCAGCTCTTAAGGCCAGTTCAAGAGTAATATCATCTTCCAGTCCATTAATTGAAAGTAATACCTTCTCCCACTGTTCCTGCTTAACTGCCTGTTTTATTTCCTTCGATTTTTCCAGTATACTAGTACTTACATTCAACTTATTTGCGAGCTGTTCGGCATTGGCCACCAGTTCACCTACAGCTTTCTTATCCTTAACTTTTATGGCCACAGTTGTATCTGCCACCCTTATCCCCAGGTTTAAAGCCAGTGCCTCATCAGTTTTGTAATCAAATTTATCTCTACCGGCAGTTTGGATTTTATTTAATTGCTCTTCCCAGTTAATTTTACCCAGACTATCAAGTGCAGTAAACAGCTCATCAACAGGTGGTACCACAAAATTGGCTTTATACTCTTCTTTTTCTTCTTCTGTAACCGTATCATTTGCAAATACCGGAACGGCAAACAATATTAATACAGAAATTACTAAACCGAGTATGATTAATTTTTTTAGCATATTATCCTCCTTATGTTTATAATTTTTCTGGACTAAAATTTTTCTTTAATTGTTTTATCACCTCCATAAAAAATATAATATTTCATTTTGTTGCTTACTTTACTAAATATAGCAGGATACTTAATTAAAAATAGTGCTATAACTATATTAATTATGATAATAATTATAAGAACGGCAGTATTATAAAACACAGTGTTAATTTCAATATTAAAAAATTCCTTGCTGGCTTTAAATAAATAATTGGCAGTAAAAAATTCTCTAATCTTTCTGTATTCATTTAACCTTTCAGCCATAATTTTAAGGTTTTCTATCTTTTCCAGTATTATAAGATTGTTAAGTTCGGATACCATTTCCATTTCTTCCAGCTTTGCTTTGAGTTTTTCATTCCCTTCATCAAAAATGTAGTCAGTCTGCTCCAAACTGGCTTTATCAAATAAATAATTTTTATATAAATCCAGGTTTTCTTCTTTACTCGTATTTCTCCTGAATTCTGAAAGTAAAGACTTAATAATAATATCTATATTTCTTTCAGTATGTTTAAGTTCTTCTATAGAAGCATCTGTTAGCTTATTATCCTGGTCATTAAAATAATCATATTCTATATTATGAAAGTTCTGATTTGATAACATTTCTCTATACTGATTTATATAATTATATAAACCCTGTTCATCATCAGATAAGAGTCCCTTCAATCTGTCATTATAATTATTGTACTCCATTCTCCTTTCAGCAATTAACTGTCTTATATCAGCATTAATATATTCTGCTGAATATTTGTCCTTTACCGATCTTATCTCTTCATTTATTAAGAGTTTTTCTTTTTCTAATTCATCTATTTTCTCTTCTATTTCTGCCTGCTGTTCTTCAGTCCTCTCTGTTGATGAGTGTAGATTATTTAGTTTACTCTCTACCTGAACTAACTCCTTTTCCAGTTTATTTAGTTTTTGAACTCCCCTGTTGAAGTCGCCCTGTAAAACTACCAACCCCTCATAAGCCCAACGTGAAGGCATATAATTGGCAATGGAAGGTATAGGGGCATTTTGGTAATACTTCAGATCTCTATTCATATCTTCATAATTAAGTAAAGCTCCTCCCAGTATTATCTGAGGTATCAGAATAATTGGAACCAGATTCATGGCAGCTTTAACAGATATATGTGGTAAAGATGAGATTAAGAGTCCGATTGTAATCCCCACTGCAGTTAAAATCAGTAGAAAGCCAAGATATTGAAAATAAAGTCCCCTCATTTTCAGAATGGTAAAACTAATTACAATATAGAGCAAAACCTGCAAAAAACCAAATGATAATAATGTGAAAAACTTGGAGATATAATAATTAAACACACTAACATCCAGCATCTTTTCTCGTTTGAAAATATGCCTGTCATTAATAACATCGGAAACACTATTGGTTATCCCCAGGAACAAAACAACTATAACTGTTACAAAAAGAAATACCTTGATATTGCTGTTTTTTTCAAATGTATATTCTCCATAGGGAGTATAATGAAGCAAAAATGAAATCAGAAAAGCAAGTAAAGGAGAAGCTAAAAATGTTATCAAAATATTTGATTTATTCCTGAGCTTTTGTTTGAATTCTCTCCGGAAGAGTATTATAAATTGTAGTAGTTTACTTTTATTATTTGCTTTTTTAGCAGGTAGAGGCTTTTCCTGACTGGTTTTTATTAAAAACTTTTTCTTCTGCTTACTGTGTTCCAGAAACATCTGCTGCCAGTCAGTGGGGGAATGTCTCCTTATATTGAGTTTGTTTCCATCTATATTTCTCAGAGGTTCTTCCAGAGCATCAAATAATAAATCTGGATTCCTGGAATCTTTTTTAAAACTCTTAAAAGCTATTTTTTCACGAAAATAATTAATTGCTTCATCAGTACCGCCGAAAAAGGCCAACTTGCCACCCTTATCAAGTAAAATAACCTTGTCAAATCTATAATAAATTTTACTACTCGGTTGATGAATAACAACATACACCATCTTACCCTGCAGGGAGATCCTTCTCAGGACATCAATTATTTTTTCGGAATCTTTTGAGGAAAGTCCTGATGTTGGTTCATCCGCAAAATATATTTCACAATCAGAAAGAAGTTCGATTCCAATATTTAACCGCTTCCTTTCACCACCACTCAGGACCTTTTTCAGGGGATTACCCACAATTGAATCCTTCTTTTCCAGTAAGTCAATATCCTTAAGAACACCGGTTACCATTGATTTAATCTCTTTTTCAGTACTATCAGGATATCTTAATTTTGCATTATAGTATAAATTTTCATATACAGTTAAGTTATCAAATAATAGGTCATCCTGGGGAATATAGCCGAAATAACCCTTAAACCGTTCGTAATTACTATATAAATCATGTGAATCTAGACATATCTGTCCTGTGTCAGGAATATAATTTCCATTCATAATGTTCAGGAGTGTAGATTTTCCGCTGCCACTGGGGCCCATAATACATACCATTTCACCATACTCAATCTCAAAACTTACATTATCAATAGCCAGTGTACCATCATTAAAAGAATAACTTACATTCTTAACCAGATACTCTCTAAAATTATAAACAACTTTTCTAATCATTTGATTCTTTAAATCAATCCTGAATAATTTATCTGCGATTGTCAGTAAATCATTATCTTTTAATATTTCTTCTTCTCCAGCTTCTTCCCCATTAATCAAAACCGAATGAGGACAGCTCTTGCTTTTAAGCAGTAACTCACCATCATATATCAACCTGATAGTCCAGTCATCATTCAAATCATCCTTAATAAAAATATCTACTCCAGGTTCATTTGAAATTAAATATACTCTTTGTTTTTTTGTCAGGAGTATGTTCTCTACAAGATTATCAGTAATAATTTTTTTTAAATTAATGATTATATTACTAATTTTTATACTATCATTTATATTAATATACCTTTCATCCGTAAGTTCCTCATTATTGATAATAATATCACATTTATCTTTATTATTTTTTATCCTTTTAATTCTAATAAGTAAATCTTTCAATTTTATCGCAAAAATACTACTCGCAGTTTTTTTATCTTTAACAATTAATTCATCTTTCTGCAGAGAGATAAAAAGGGTTTTCTCTAATACCTCAAGCGGTGTGTATTTAATATTAAAATAGAATAATAAATCTTCATAATTTATAACATAATCATTAATAACAATTCTGTCATTATGCTTAATTTTTATCATTATACCTGTTTCAACTGGATACTTCTGTAAATAAATATTTTTTGTTTCAGAAAAATCTGTATTTAATAAATATAAGGAATCACATATTTTATAGATTTCAAGGTTTACATCCCGTTCTTGAAAATACACATCAGCCTGTTTAATATCATTACTAATATATAATGGCAGTATACTGGAGTTAATTATTTCTTCAAAGGTAAGTTCATAAATATTATAAATATATTCTACTGTTTTTAATTCCTGTTGTTTTATATGCAGCAGTTTTGCTACACGCCGTGCCAGTTTTAATTCATTATCCCTGATATTATCGGTTGAAATCAGTTCGTATA
>JADQBU010000269.1 GCA_016278435.1 Halanaerobiales bacterium | reverse complement strand
AAAAAATATTATGCTTGACTTTTAGAAAATTTATTTATGCAAAGCTAGTGATAATATATAGAATTATTATTGTTATTCCCATTACAGATATAATTCCCCATGTACTTGTCATAAACTCCATAAAACCTATTGAAACCATGCCCCCTGGTGCCGACATTAAAAACAAAGAAACTCCTTTTAAAATACTCATTGTAGAGAGGGTCATGATTAAAGGGGGTATATCAAGGCTTGCAACCCCAATTCCATTAACTATCCCAACTATTGCTCCAATCGCAAGTGCAAGTAATATACTTCCCCATAAACTAAAGGCAGTCCCATCAGTACTTAATAGAGCCATAATTACTGTAGAAAAACTTACTACTGATCCTACCGACAGGTCAATCCCGGCCAGTAATAAAACGATGGTTTGACCAATGGCTACTATCGCCAGGGGTGCAACCTGGGAAGTTACATTAATTATATTATCAGGACTCCTGAAATCAGGAGATATGATTGAAGTAATAATTAATAATAAAAACAAAACAAGATAGACAGGTAAGGCCAGCCTGGCATTATTTATAAGTGAGCCTTGCATTGTAACTACTCTCCTTTCCCCTTATTCCAGTTTCTTCCCGGAACTCAGCGTCATAATTGCTTCTTCAGTGGCAACTTCTCCCCTGATATCCCCAATAATCTGACCCTCATACATTACATAAATTTTGTCTGAAAGCCCTATTAATTCCAGCATATCACTGCTAAACAAAAGTATACTTATTCCCTGTAAAGTTAATTCTCTTAATAGATGATAGATCTCAATTTTGGATTGAATATCTACACCTCTGGTCGGTTCATGTAAGATTAATAGTTCGGGCTCCATTTTGATCCACTTGGAGAAGATTACTTTCTGCTGGTTGCCCCCACTGAGAAAGCGAACTTTTTG
This sequence comes from Halanaerobiales bacterium, assembly GCA_016278435.1. Classification (GTDB taxonomy): domain Bacteria; phylum Bacillota; class Halanaerobiia; order Halanaerobiales; family JADQBU01; genus JADQBU01. The sequence continues at coordinate 7,540 of JADQBU010000269.1, read as the reverse complement.
TTCTATCGAATCTGCTTTGATTGATAATCTCTCTATACCTTTTTGGACTTCCTCTGTTTCATTTTCCTTTAGGAGTATTTTACTACGGGAAATATTATCTAAAATCAATAAAGTAATATTTTCGCGAACTGATAGTGGTAATACTAACCCTTCCAGGGTTCTATTATCGGGAATAAATCCAATATTATGTTTCAAAGCTGACAGGGGGGAATCTATAGTCATCTCTTCATCTTTGTAGATAATACTTCCATCGGAAAATTTATTAATTCCAAAAAGTCCCCTTGCTAACTGCCTCTGCCCCTGTCCTTCCAGGCCACCGATTCCTATAATATGTCCTTCTGGAACTTCAAGATTAATATTCTTCAGATGACCCTCCAGAAAAATATTTTCAAGTTGGAGCAAGTTCTTATAAGAATTACCCAGGTTTCTCCGGGGAGGAAAAGTCTGAGTAATTTCTCTACCAACCATTGATTGAATTAATTCATCCCTGGTTATGTCATCTACCCTTTCTGTCTTCATTAACTTGCCATCTTTTAAAACAACTACTTCATCACAGATCTGAAATATTTCATCCATCCGGTGGGTAATAAATATTATAGAAGTCCCATTTTCCTTTAACCTTTTCATCATTTTAAATAGATGTTCTACTTCTTTTTTAGATAAACTGGAGGTTGGCTCATCAAGAACGAGTACTTCCGGTCTGTTAACCCAGGCTTTTGCAATTTCAACCATCTGCTTCTCTGCCGGGCTCAAGTCTCTTACCAGTCGTGAAACATCAACCTGATATTGCAATTCATCCAGGATTTCTTCTGCTTTTTCATGTGTCTTTTTATGACTAATAAACCAAAAATATTTTTTCGCTTCCTGACCCAACATTATATTTTCACCAACAGATAAACCTGGAAGGAGGCTCAATTCCTGATGAACAAAGGCAATACCCAGTTCTTTAGCTTTCTGGGGATTTAATCCAGTTAATTCATTTTCTTTAAAGTTTATTGTCCCCTTATCACAGGTTAAATTACCACAGATTATATTCATTAAAGTACTTTTTCCTGCACCATTTTCACCGGCGAGTGCTAAAATAGTTCCAGGCTTACATAAGATATCAACATTGTCTAAAACAATGTTTCCATAAAATTGTTTAGTCAGGCATCTTCCCTCTAAAACTGGTTTTTCATCAGTTTTAATTGATTCCATTGGTGAGCCTCCTTCTATTCTGACATTTTAATAATTTCTATTTTTTACATTTTAATAATTTTACTCTTTATTTACTAAAGATTGCTTTAATCTCTTCATCTGTCATTCTTGTACTTGCCCAGAAACTATCAGGTAAATCTTCTTGTACATAATCATCAAGATTTTCAGCAGTAATTCTCGGTACCGGCAAATACTGGTCCTTTTGAACTTCTTTACCCTGTAATAAATCAAGGGCAATTTTTAAGGCTTCTGAACCTAACCAGGTAGGTTTGGCAACAGCAATACTACTAAACTCTATACCAGCATCTTTTAATTCTTTCCATTTTTTCAGAAATCCATTATTATCTTCACCGGTCATGGGAACCAGTGGCCGGTTAGCAGCCTGGAAAGCTTCAATTGCACCCAGAGTCATAGCTCCGCCCTGTGACCAGACACCATCAATATCAGGGTGAGCTGCCAGAATATCATTCATAGCTATTTTAGCCTTTGCATAATCCCAGTCTGCATTGGCTGAAGCAATTACTTCAATATCAGGATATTTGTCAAATACTTCTTTGGCACCCTGCCATCTATCCTGACTTACAGATATACCTGCGATTCCGTTCAAGGCAACAATTTTACCTTTGCCGTCTAGCTTATCAACTAACCATTCAGCCCCTGCTTGTCCATAATCGACATCATCAACTGTAACCAGGGCATCATAGTTATCAGTTTTGATGGTTGCGGCAAGTAAGATAACTTTTATACCTTTGTCCTGAGCTCTTTTAAGTACTGGAACCAGGGCTGTTGGTGAATTTGGAGTAGTAATAATTGCATCAACATCCTTGACAATTAAGTCTTCAATATTAGCAATTTGTTTATCAACCTTGCCCTCAGATTCAACATAAACTACATCATCGATCAGGTCCTGATGGTTGTCAACTTCTGCTTTAAATTCCTGGTACATCTGAACAGACCAGGTATTACCAAGAAAATAAATGTCATATCCGATTGTATATTTTTCCTGTGCGTTTACCGAAGTACCAGCAAAAAACATAAAACAAGAAAATAAGGCAAAGACCATAACTAAAGATAAAATCTTTTTCATATTTTTCCTCCTTTTTGTTTGGTCCAATAATTCAACAATAATTATAATTGAATCTTGAACCTCCCCCTCTTTAAAATTTATTAAATCTATAATCAGTTTATCACAAGTCTACTTGACTAGTCAACTTAAATATGATTTAATAATCTTAACAGTTGATTATAGAAAGGAAATTTTATAATGCTAAACCGCAATAATGAGATACCTCTCTACCATCAGATTAAAACAATTCTTTTATCCAGGTTATCAACGATGAAAGCCGATGAACAACTACCGGGAGAATTGATAATGGCAGAAGAATTTAATGTTAGCAGGGGTACTGTAAAACAGGCAGTTATGGAACTGGTAAATGAAGGGGTTTTATACCGGATTCAGGGCAAGGGGACTTTTGTTTCCCCACCAAAAATCAAACGTTCTTTTAATCGCTTACCTACATTTACTGATGATGTCCGCAGACTGGGATACAAACCTGAAAGTGTCAAATTTTCTTTTAATTTAATTAAATCACCTAATTATATAAGTAATTATCTAAATCTATCCTCTGAAAGCAATGTTATTAAATATAAAAGGCTCGTTAAAGCAGGTACTAAACCTGTAGCTCTGGTAACATCATACTTAAGACTTGATATATACCCGGATTTAAACATTGCTGATATCGATGTTTCTTTATATGAAACCCTGGAAAAAAAATATGGTAAGGTCCCTGTCAGAGCCAATGATATGTATACTCCTATTAATGCTGATATTGATCTGGCCAGAACACTTGGAATAGAAGAAGGAAAGGCAATTCTGTATTCTGAACGAATCTCTTATCTGGAAAATGATATTCCGGTTGAATTTGTAGAAAGCTATATTAGTGGAGATAGATTTTCCTTAACTATAAAGATATCTCCAAAAGACCTTAAAAGGAGCGAAAATGAAGATGAGCAATATACTAGCGTTGGATTTGGGGACTTCAGCGGTTAAATGTCTGCTTATGAATGAAGATGGGGAAGTAGTTAATGTTAGCTCTGTTTCCTATCCCTCATATAATCCAGAACCCGGTTGGGTCCAACAGGATCCTGATGACTGGATTAAAGCCTCAGCTCAGGCCATTAATTCCTGTCTTAACGGAGAGAATATCAATAAAATTGATGTTATCTCACTGTCAGGTCATATGAGTGGATTAGTCATGGTCGATGAAAATATTCATCCACTATATCCCTGTATCACCCTTTCTGATGCCAGAAGTAGCAGTCAAAGTAAGAAAATTTCTGCTCAACTGGATAAAGAAATATATGCTATATCCGGTAATCCTGTAATCAATGCCTTTCTCCTGCCCAAATTAGTCTGGATAAAAGAAAATAAACCAGATCTCTATAATCAATGTAAATATATCCTCTTTCCCAAAGATTATTTAAGATATTATTTAACAGGAAACATAAATACTGATATCACCGATTCTGGAAATTCTCTCTTCTTTGATATAACTACTCACAACTGGAATAAAAGTATATTAAATAAACTGGGAATTGATGAAAATATTTTACCTGAATTACTTAAGCCTTATGAGATTGCTGGTAAAACAAATGAAAAAGCCGCTTCCATATTTAACTTACCTGCAGGAATTCCTGTGGCAGCCGGAGGAGCTGATATGGCCTGTGGTGCCCTGGGATTTGGAATTAATGCTCCCGGAGATATTGCTGTAAATATTGGGACCAGTGCAACTATTTTAACGGCAGTACCAGATATTAATGATATCGGCTATAATAAAATAACCTTCCATCCCCATATCATTCAGGATACTATTTATGCCCTCGGTTCTCATTTTTCCGGAGGACTCAGTATTAACTGGTTAACGGGTCTATTCTCAACTGAAAGCTCACAGCCCGACTATAAACTCATTCAATCCTTAAGCAAAAAAGCCCGGGATATCGCTCCCGGGAGTGAAGGTACTATATACTTACCTTTTCTGGTTGGCAGTGGATCACCACATTTCAATGCTGAAGCCAAAGGTAGCTTTATAGGGCTAACCCCTTCAACCAGCAGAGAAACTCTTTTTAAATCCATACTCGAGGGAATTAGTTTCAATCTAAAAGAAACACTGAATCTCTATAAAAAAATGGGAATTTCCATAAATAAGATCAGGGTCGGTGGAGGTGGTATGAAGATTGAACTCTTCCAATCCATACTGGCCGATATTTTCAACCATCCCATTGAAGTCATCTCAATTAACGATGCTTCTGCCATTGGAGCAGCAATAACCGGTGGTTATGCTGTAGGTCTTTTCAAAGATTTAAAGTCTCCTGCAGCTAAGATCTTAAATCAGCAAAAAACAGTATATCCTGATTATGATAATGCCTCTTTTTACAGGGATTTTTATGAGGTCTATCAAGAAAGTTACAATAGTCTGGGTAATGTTTTTTCCAAATTGAATAAAGCGCAATATTAAACATAAGTACTTAAGAAAATTAACAAATAATTAACTCCCCCCAACCCACTCATTATTCCATAGATCAAAATAGATAATTCCATCATGAATATTGTTCTGGTTATCTGTTAGATATTTGATTGCCTCAGTAGTCTGAATACAGGCTACAATCCCGGGTGCTGTATTTATTACCCCATTACGGCATGTATTTACACCACTCACTTCAGAATCAAATAATTCTCCAATGGACTCACCCCGGCCGGCAAATACAAACTTGACCATACCGAGTGCCCCGGCAACACCGCCGTATATCCAGGGAATACCCTTCTGTAAAGCAGCTTTGTCTATCAATCTTCTGGCTGCAAAATTATCTGTACAGTCAATAATTAAATCAATATTCTCTGTTAGCTCTTCCCTGTTTTCTTCAGTAAAATTGCGGTCAACTATTTCGATTTTTACCTCAGAATTAATCTCGTTCAATCTACTCCTGGCTGCATGTACTTTAAGGATGCCGCCATTAGCATCACTTTCATCAAATAATAATTGCCGGTGAAGATTCGGTAACTCAACCTGGTCACCATCGACCAGGCGAAGATATCCTACCCCGGCCCGGGCCAGAAATTCTGCATTAATTGTTCCCAGGGCTCCACATCCCACCAGCAGAACCCTGCCTTTTTTCAAAAGTTCCTGACCTTTTTCCTGGATGCCATAGAATAATTTCTGGGAAAGATAGCGATTATCCATAACTTTATACTCTCTCCTCCCTTCTTTCTCTTTAACCTGTAAAAGTTACCTGCAATTATCCATAATCAAATCAACCTGCTATTCTTGCAATTTAGAGCAAATTAATTTACATTATCTCAAAATTATAATTAATTTCAGCATTAAGAGAATTACTGGCAGAGCAATACTTTTTAAGGGATAACTCTATTGCCCGTTTAACCTTATCCTCTGTTAGATTTTTACCGGCAAGAAAATATTTTAATGTAATTTTAGTGTACCGCCGCGGATGGTCTTCAGCCCTTATGCCTTCCACTACAATTTTGAGGTTATCAAGCTCCAGCCTCATTTTTTCCAAAATTGATACTATATCAATACCGGTACAACCTGCTACTCCTGTCAGTAGTAATTTCATGGGGCTTACACCCACATCATTACTCTCTGAAGAATTGATAATTATCTCCTGACCATCTGCAAACTGACCGGAAAACTTCATATCACTTTGCCAGACTATCTCTGTCTTCATACTCAAGTCCCCCTATTTATGCTTATTTCTTCTCACCTGATAATTTCCTTAATTACTGGCTGAAAACCTGTTCTTCTTTCTAACATGGGATTTATGCCCTTTATTATTAAAAATGATAATCCACTGTTGCCGTTTCCTGCAAGTTAATCCCCCTTACATTAATGATTTTACAATACATTTTATATCATTTAAGAAGGAATTATCTACTTATCTTGATTATTATGAGCCATCTGCTTTTTTGTCTTACCTTCACCACAGCATTCTGGAACATCATTACCGTACTCTTTCTCATTGGCAGCTGCCAGTTTATCCAAAAATTTCTGCCACCAGCTTTTATTTTTAGCCATTACAATCACCTCGTTTTATTGATTTTATGGTTAAATTTTCTTAAAGCTAAATGTCAATTATTTTAATATACTTTATACCCCTATGTGGTATCTACTTATAATATATCACTATTTTTCTGCTTTGTCAAATATCAATAATTTTTTGATACAAAGGCAATTTCATGAGGCTCTTCCCCGACTGGAATTCTGGCAGTAATCTCATAAGTTTCAGCATCAATGATTATAACCTCATTATCCCGGGCATTTGTTACCAGGACCTTTTTCCCATCCGGACTAAACTCCAGATGATTAGTGTATTCACCGGCTGCAATGTAACGTTCAACCTGACGTGTATCAGCATCAATTATGGCAACATTATTTGTCACGCGATTGGCAGTCCAGATTTTTTTGCTATCCGGTGAAATAATAACTCCATGAGTTCCTTCACCAACTTTTATCTCATCAACCACTTCAAATCTTCTTAAGTCAAGCACTGAAATACTATTTGATTCCCAGTTGGCAATATAAGCAAATTTTCCATCTGGGGCAACTCTTCCTTCATTGGGACCATTCCCGACAGGTATTCTGATTTTTACTTTGAATTCAGGAATCTGTATTACAGAAACATCATTAGATTCAAGATTAGTCAATATAGCAAATCTACCTTCTGGGTCAAAATCAATATGACTCGGTGTTTCTCCAATACCCTCTTTTATAATTTTAATTATTTCCTGTTTTTCGGTATCTATAACAGCAACTTTACTCTCTGAACCTGAAGCAACAAGTATATATTTCCCATCCGGACTCATATCAATTCCGTGGGCTGTACTGTTTACCTCCAATTTTTTTACTAAATCATTATTCGTCAGGTCATAAATTTTAATTAAGCCATTTTGAAAATCTCCTGTATATAGATATTTACCATCTGGAGTAATCTCTATCCCGTGTGAGGCTTCTTCACCAACTTTTATCGTATCAATAACCTTTTCTTCGGTTACATTTATGACAGAAACAGTTCCGTCTGCCGCATTAGGTATATAAGCTAAAAGATTTTTATCTGGATTAAGTTCCCATTTAAATGTATGGTCTACATCCCTGATCTCCTTAATCACTATTTCAATATATTTGGTGTTTTCCGTATATAGCATACTACCATCAAAGAGCTTATTTCTTACAGAAATTAAACCTATCGGGTGGTGACTTGACTTCCTCTCCCATTCCCAGCTAATATCTTCGTTGCTTAATTCATTCATGTCAGTATATACTTTTATTTTATT
>JADQBU010000266.1 GCA_016278435.1 Halanaerobiales bacterium | reverse complement strand
TATTATACTAATTAGAACGTTTTCAGAGTGTTAACTAGGAAAGATGCGCTAGTGACACAAAAGTTAGGTTAGTACTAACTTCGTGACCGCGTCTCACTGACCCTTCAATTTTTATTCTAGTAGCACAATGGTTGGGTTAGTACTTGTTTCGTGACCGCATCGCATTAAGCTTATCCTTCACATCGCATTAAAGAGGGCCGCAAAATGGCCCCCTTAATTATTTCTAAATTAAAATTACTGTGAGCTTACTTCCTGATTAGAAGTAATTCCCTGATTCTGACTCATATCCCTTAATTGTTTCAGTATATTTTCAAGTTCCTGTATAGTTTCGCCATACTGGGACCAGTTTCCTTCTTTGAGATTTTCCTGGGCTTGATTATAGAGATCCACTGCTCTGGTGGCCAACTCTGAAATATTGCCCGGTATCTGGACAAACTGTTCTTTTTCCATCTGATTTATCTGTTCTTCTGGCAGTTGACCAAAGATTGCAGCTAAAGCCTGATCAAGTGTTTGTGTCATAACCAGATTGTCATCATAAGAAACTATAACCCTCTTCATTTCCGGTAATTCACTGGTTTCAGCCTGCAGATATATTGGTTCTACATAGAGAATAGAATCTTCTATCGGAATTATCAGTAGATTCCCTCTGATTACCCGGGAACCTCGCTGGCTCCATAATGTCAACAGCTGAGATATTTCTGCATCCTGATCAATTCTGGATTCAATCTGCATCGGCCCATAAACAAGGTTATCTTTGGGGAAATTATAGACCAGTAATTCTCCATAATTTTCACCATCAGAGCGGGCCGCCATCCAGGCAACCATATTATTTTTAGTTGCCGGAGTAAAGGGGAGCATTAGAATGAATTCTGCTTCTGCTGCCCCTGGTAATTTGCTGATTATATAATAAGGCTGCATCTGGATACTATTTCCGGCATAATTTTCTTCCGGAATATTCCAGAGGTCTTCTTTATTATAAAAGACCGTTGGGTCCTTCATATGATACGTACTATATAAATGGGACTGGATAACAAACAGGTCTTCAGGATATCTGATATGCTGGCGAAATACCTCCGGCATTTCGTTGCCTGCCACAAAGAGGTCCGAGAAAATTTTCTGATAAGTTGCTGCCAGTGGATCACTCTCATCAATTACATAAAATTTCATCGAACCATTATAGGCATCAATCACTATCTTGATTGAATTTCTGATATAATTGATGCCGCCGTTGACCGGCTGTGAATAGGGATAGCGGTTTGTAGTAGTATAAGCATCCTGAATCCAATATAAACCACCATTGGCAACTACAAGATAAGGGTCGCCGTCAAATTGTAGAAATGGTGCTACCTTCCGTACTCTTTCATGAATATTACGGTAATACATAATACGGCTCTCCGTGGTTATACCGTTTGCCAGTAAAAATTTAATATTACTGAACCGGAATGCATATAATAGTTTTTTAAATATATTATTCAGCTGTATACCACCTGTACCTTCATAATTAATATAAACATTTTCCGAACCCATGGGATAATGGAATTCCTTGGATCTATTGTTGGCAATTATGTAATTATCAGTCTTTTCACCATAGTATATGGAAGCATTATCAACCTTTAAATCTACTGAAGATTGAGGAGGAATATCTTTAATAAAGAATTCCGGCAGCCCCTCACTTGTAACCCGGTTTACTGGACTCATAACCAGTCCATAGCCATGAGTATATTTTAAAGCTTGATTTATCCATGTCTTGGCCTGATTTGACAATAAAGTCTGGTCCATTTCCCTGGCGGCCAGCAAAACCTCGCGGTATTCTCCATCAATATTGTAGCGGTCAATATCAACATTAATAAAGTTATAATACTGCCGTAATTCTTGCAGCTGACTGTAGGTTGAAAGAATAGGGCGGGAATCCCAGAGCCGTATATTCTTGATAATATCATTATGTTTCTGCAGACTTTCCTGATTCAAACTATTTTTAACCTGGAAGCTATCTGTTTTTATATCACTAAGCCCATAAGCCTCTAGTGTCATATTAATATTATAATTTATATACTGCCTCTCTTTTACAATCTCATTCGGTTCTACCTGGAAACGCTGAATAAAGGCAGGATAGATATTTCCCAGCAGGAAAGTAGCCAGTATCCAGATTCCCAGTCCATATAATAATACACGGTAATTTTTGCGAAAGATACTGGTTAATAAGATAATACCGATAGCAATAGCAATAACAAATAATATTTTTAAACCTATTAAATTGGCATTTACATCGGTATAACTTGCTCCAAAGACAACACCCCGCGGAGAGTAAAGCAGGTCATACATACTTAGCCGGTAATCCCAGGCTTTTAAGAAGAAAAAGAGGGTAACCAGAATTGTAATATGGCTTTTAGCCCGGTTTGGTAACTTACCAGTTACATCCTGAAATGTATTGATACCTGAAGCCAGTATATAAATTATGCCTACAATGATAATAGTTAATATTACAAGAACCATACCCATTTCTTTAATAAAATTAAAGAATGGTAAGCTAAATATATAAAAGCCAATATCCCTGTTAAAAAGAGGGTCAGTAGTACCAAATGGAGTTTTGTTCAGATATTTTAGAACTATCTTCCAGACATCCTGACTGATTGAACTAAATAAAAATCCCAGAATTATACTTCCCAGCAAATAGATTACTGATAATCTTCGCTGGTTCAGCCAGTTTATTATTCCTCTTCCCCTTTCTTCAAATATCGTTTCAATATCTTCATCTTCATTATTATTTCTTTGATTGATATAATTTATAAACGCCTTTTTGGTAAAATTAAGGTTTATAAATATAAAAATGGTAAAGATAAGCCCTACAACAATTCTTATCCAGAAATTAGCAAAAAACATCACCAGAAAAGTATGCAAAAAACCTAAATGCTGAAACCATAGTATATCTGTATAAATCTTTGAACCGGAAAAAATCAGGATTAGAAATGCCAGTAGTGCTAAAAATATGATAGATAGTAAGACTTTTAAACTTTTACTCATTGGTTAAACCCCTTCCCTGTTAACACAGCTTAATTTTATCTTTTCCAGCTTTAAGCATTTTTATGTTTCGTTTTATATTATTTCCCTAAATCTATCCATTTTCCTGCAAAATGACAAAAAAAAATCCTATTCGGATTTTTTAAATGTGGGAATAATCTCTTCATTTTCTTTATATATAAAATATTTTCCGCCGGTCATCTCTGCTATATCTTTTAATGTTTTCTGTAAATCTGCATTGTTTAGTTCACCAATGTGGATAATATGGAGAACAATTCCTTTCTCTTTTATATTATCTACTATTTCCCGGGGCGGAATATCTCCATTTTCAATTCCATCACTGACCAGTAAAATAAATTTATTTCCATTATATTTTTCCAGGTCAGCAACTGCCTCTTTCAAGGATAGTCCTATTGGTGATTTTCCCAGTGGTTTAATATTTGTAATGAAATTCTGGATCTTCCCCCGGCTGTTCTGGGTAATTGGTACTGCCAGAAAGGAGTCATTGATATCTCCAACCCGCCTGGCCCCAAAAATTCTCAGTCCCATATTTATACTGGCCGGCACCTCTTCAACCAGAGTTTTCAGAACCTCTTTGGAAAGAATTATCTTTTCGACACCATATTCCCGACCCCACATACTGCCCGACGCATCCCAGATAACTTCTAGATAAACATCATGACTTTCTTCCTGTGCAATATTTTGAGTGACAACCTTTCTGGCCCCCTGTTTCCAGATTCCAGAATAAGCACCCAGACACAAACCCAGGATTAAAAGGCCGACAAGTAAATATTTCATAGCCAAAACCCCCTCAGTAAAAATTATATTTTACTGAGGGGGAGATTAGAACCTAATTACGTTCAATATTACAATTCAATAATTTAAATTAAGTCCAGTTGATCAAAACTGTAAAAACCATTATTATCTATCACAATATGATCAAGAAATTTAATTCCCAGTATTTTGCCAGCCTTAATCAGTCTCTTTGTCACCAGTATTTCCTTCTGTGATGCTTTTTTAAAATCCTCCTGTAAATTATCAGCTATAATCACTGATACCTTTTCATTAATTAAAAAAGGAGTATGGTAAATTACCTTGGGATCCAGACTAACAGATTGGTTAGTCCCATCACCCATAAATTCCCAGGTAATTATGAAATTTTCCTCATCCAGGGTTAGTACCATCAGTCTCTTTGCATTCTCACTATTTAATTCATTAAATAGATTATAAACATCAAGGGGTTGAATTACAGGTTTATTTATTTCAGGATGAACAACCTCTGTTGACATATTACATCTGTCCAGAAAATTATCCACTGTCTCAATATTATTTAGCATCTCATAAAAATCAATTACCTGATTAATATCAATTCTATCTGTATGCTCTACTACTTCAAAAGAACCGCTAGAATTGTTATGCCTTTTAACAGATTTCCTCTTTTCAGGCAGGAGATTTGTGTCAAGCACCTGGTATCTAACCTTTTTACAGTTTGAACACCTGAAAGCAATAAAACCCTTACCCTGATACTTGCCCACATTCTCATCAAAATGACCAATGCCCAGAATATCATCCTCATTTATCCTGGTTCCACATCTCCAGCAATATACGTTTAACATACTCCCCCCTCCCCTCTATTGGATATTGCCCTATATTATAATTTATATTTTACTACAAGAGAATTAATACTTAATTCTGCATAAAGATTTTAAATCCTGCCTAATTTACTATATATTAACTGGTAATTGATGTTATCTGGTCAATCTTTTAACTATTTTTCTTATTTCATAGTATACTTTAACTTCATCAATTGTTAATAATTTGTTGTCTTTCATTAAAACTTTTCCATCAACAACTACATCAGAGACATCCCGGCCAGACCCGGCATAGAGCAAATTTGAAAGATTATGATGATGTGGATAATAACTAACATTATTCTTTACATCAACCAAAATTAAATCAGCCATGTAATCTTCTTCAATCCTGCCCAGTTTTTTTAGATGGAGAGCCTCAGCCCCATTAATTGTTAACATCTGTAGCAACTTTTCAATATTCATTACTGTAGGATCAAATTCTGTTACCTTCTGGAGATAAGAAGCAAAACGGGCCTCTTCTATCAGATCCAGATTATTATTACTGGAAACCCCATCAGAGCCCAGAGATACATTAATTCCTCGTTTTAACATTTTGATTACTGGTGCAACCCCACTACTTAATTTCATATTACTCATTGGATTGTGGGCAATACTTACACCTTTTTCAGCCAGCAGGTCGAGCTCTTCTCCTGCAATATGAACACAATGAGCTGCCAGAACCGGGCGGTCAAAAAAGTCAATCCTCTTTAGTAGTTCTACCGGAGTACAGTTATATTCCCTCTTTATAATCTTAACTTCATTTCTTGTTTCAGCCAGATGAATATGAACCGGGACATCCAACTCAGCAGCAAAGTCTTTAATTTTAGTTAAATATTCCGGGCTACAGGTATAAACTGCATGTGGTCCCATCATTGTAGTAATTCTGCCGTCAGCCTCTCCCTGCCAGTCACGGGTAAATCTTACTGCATCCAGGAGACCTTCCTGTCCATCATTGCTTTCAATTAGCCCCTGACTCAGTACTGCCCTGATACCTGTCTCTTTTACAACTTTTCCCACCTTATCCATTTGAAAATACATATCAGAAAAAGTAGTAGTACCCGTTTTAATCATTTCAATAACGGCCAACATACTTCCCCAGTAGATATCCCCGGCCGTCAGCCTGGCTTCAAAAGGCCAGATCTTTTCCTGAAGCCAGGTTTCCAGTGGCAGGTCATCTGCGTAGCCACGTAGTAAGGTCATAGCTGCATGGGTATGTGTATTTACTAATCCCGGTAGGGCAATCTTCCCTTTACCATCTATAATCTGTTCAAATTCACTATGGTCATAATTCTTTTTTGTACCTATCTCCCTGATTTTATTGTCTTCGATAATAATATGTCCATTACTAATTCTTTGCTTCTCTTCATCCAAAGTATAAATCTCATCAATACTGGAAATTAATATTGACATTTGACTTCACTCCCTGTATTAGTAAATATGCATATTAAAAAGTTATTTCAATCAGGGTTGTTTCAGGCCCCACTTTCTCATTAATTAATTTCACAATTTTATTAGTTAATATTTTTAGCTCTGATCTGGAATAAATTCCTGTCAAATCAGGAGCAAGTTTCTGTAGAGATATTTTTACCCTTCTCTGGTTTAAAGCCTTATTAATATCTCTAATAAGATCTTCGCTGATTAAAGAGGATATCTCGGGACCATTTATATCCTCAATACTGTTAATTGATAAAATCTTTTTAATATCGGTATTGGGATGATATCTTAGATATTCTTTTAATCTCCGATTAACCTCTTCATTAGTCTGTAAAATCCTGATATAAGACATAATTCCCTTTTTAACTACTGGAATAATCTTAATTAATGAAGGTAGATTAATTTTTTCCCCAAGATTAAAACCGCATTTACACCTGGTCTGTTTCTGTAAAATCTGCTCTAAATTTTCTACCTCACATTTGTGAGAAAAAAATGAATTAATATATTCCTTGACAGGTTTTAACTGAAGCCCATTAATACTGGATAGTCTCTCCAGGGCCCTGTATTCAGGCAGAGTATAAATCTTGCGCTGAAAGTTATTAAACCTATTTTGATAATATAGATGATTTTTTTGATACTCAAGAATATAAATTTTTTTAAATTCTGTAGTCTCCTCCAGAACCTCTACCAGATATTCAGGATTAGAGACAATGGGTAAAAGATCATTAAACTTCTTTAAAATCGTAAATAAGTCCAGTCGCATATTTTCATAGCCTCTAACAGGTAGGGTAATATTCTTTAAATAATTATACTGTTTAATCAGTGCTTTATCACACCGTTTATGAGAAAATTGTATCATGTTCTGAGCGATTTTTATTTCTTTTAAAAAGTTGTCAAGATTACCATAGGTGCTGTATAAAATTTTATAAAATATTTTTAATCCTGACTCAACATTATCGGGAGATTTATAAAACCTCTGATCAAAAAGGTGGTTTAAGCGAAAAAGTGGAGAGAGAAGTCTTTTTATCTGTTTTTTTTCGTCTAACATCTGACATAAATACAAATTTATTCTTATAGCTTTCTGAATTCCGGGAATATACTCTTTTCTGACCTCAATTAAATTATACCACAATTTCTGCTGCAAATCTTCTATATTCTGATCCAAAATTTGCTCTTTATTAAATAAGTCAATTACTTTTTTATATTTATTTAGTTCTTTTACACTCTCTTCCATAAATAATTCCCCTCCCAGATACTTTATATATATGTATTTCCATAATAACCTTTTTTTTCCTTTAGAGATATCTAGTTATTTTGTCGAGAGGGGTTCAAAATATCCCGTCAATATTCTATAAAATTTGCGAAAATATTCCAGATTTGCGAAATGCTTTCAGAATATAGTCTATACCAGAAATTATATTCAGGGGAACGGCAATATAAAAAAGTATCATATCCATAGGGGAAATATTTAAAAGATAGGCGGCAAGAGCAGAATACAGAATAACAATCGATAACTTACCAATTGGACTGGGATTAATCACATCTATCCCCAGCATGTAGGCCAGTCCAGAACCAAATAATATAAAAATCTCCCGGCTTAATAAAATAACTGCCAGTAATTCTGGTAAAATATTTTTATATATCAGAACAAATAAAATACTAATAATGGTCAACTTGTCAGCAAGTGGATCAAGTAATTTCCCCAGATGGGTTGTCAGGTCATATTTACGGGCCAGATACCCATCCATAAAATCAGTAATTGCAGATAAAACGAATATAAAACCGGAAATATAAAAGTTGTCCTGGAGAAAAAACAAAATAAAAACTGGAATCAACAAAATTCTAATTAATGTAAAAAGATTGGGAACAAAAGAACTCATAAAAAAATTCCTCCTGCCGGTATAACAATATTATATGTTCTTGCTCTTCTACAAATTCTTTTTTCTAATAAATCTTCTATTTTCCTTGATAATAAAAAACGAGATGTCATGAGATATTTATCCCATGACATCTTAACTATCTAATTTTAAAATACTTGATTACTACAGTTATAGTATAACTTATTAAAAATAATTATGCAACATTTAGTACTTACCATTTAACAAATATTTTTTCCAGGACTGTTATCAGATAATACATTAATCCGGCAATTATACTTAAAATAATCAGACTGGTCATCACCAGATGCAGGTTAAAGACCTGCCCACCATATACGATAAGATATCCCAGTCCAGCTCTGGAGACAAGAAATTCTCCAACTATTGTGCCGACCAGTGATAGTCCAATACTCACCTTAAGGGCAGCAAATATGGTAGGAATACTGGCCGGTAATATTACCTTAAATAGAATCTGTCTCTTTTTTGCACCCAGGGTTTCCAGTAATTTAATCTTATTGCTTTCAACCTC
>JADQBU010000182.1 GCA_016278435.1 Halanaerobiales bacterium | reverse complement strand
TCCAGGCCATGGAAATTCCGGCATTATTACCTCCAGCCTGGAGAAGACCCGCTACCGTCAGAATTCTGCTTCCTTTACTATCCTCATCAATTTCTGTCCAGTCTGACCCATCATATTTGTAAGAAGAGTCATCACTGTTTTCTTCTCCGTAGGTAATAATATCATCATTTTCGTCTCCCGGCCCTGATATTATGAAGGTATCAAGTTCATCAACCCCGGCTGAATCCAGAGCCAGAAGTTCTATTTTATCTGCAACCGAAACATCCGAATCTAATTTGATTTCTGAAGAGGTATCAATATCAATATCATTGATGACAAAAGAACCGGCTAAATAACCACTGGTTTCATCTTTATCTCCACTTCCAGTTATCCCTAACATACCACCACCGGCCGCAACTTGAACTGCATTATAACTATGCAGCCTGACAGCATCAAAGGCTGTTACTGTGGTTCCTGACAGATAAGATTTTATTACATTGTTTTCCTTATCTTCATAATCACTATTATCTGTACCAGTATAGCTGATAGCTGCTCCCATACCGGCTTTACCCCCGGCCAGTAAAGTACCGCTGCCGGTTCCCAGTTTCCTTTTATCATAGGCAGTTAAACTGAGCCCACTTGCAGCTCCTTCACTGTTCCCACTGAGTTCACTATCCAGAATATATGATTTCACTTTATTATCGGTAATATTTAACGAAACCGAACCGGCAATACTACCTGCAATATCTTGCGAATCAGACACATTTACAGTGGCCCCGATAGCTACCGCCAGGGCTTCTCCACCGGTCAGTGCTTTAAGATTAGCGTAGTCTGCCTGCTTTATAGTTGCATCATCAATATAGGTAGTAGTGCTATTTGTCATATCATTAAGAGCTACACTACCGGCAATCCCCGCACTGAGATTGGTTGCAGGACTATCAGCCATTATTAAGGAACCAGCTCCACTTCCGGCAGTAAGGTCTGTATTATTTATCGCACTTAAATCCAGACCTCCACTATTTAAACCCCTGAAATCAAGCAGGCTGTCAGCAATAAATGCTTCTGTATTCATATCAGTAACATTATAGGCAACACTACCCGATATACCCAGACCAAAGGGAGGCCGAGCCGGCGAAGATTCCCTGGCTTTATCAGTTAACCCAGTCAGTTTTTTTCCAATTAATGGAATCTTACTCTTGGCTTTTCTCATACTGGAAGAACCTCTAAGATCATAATTGTTGAGCGAAGAAGCTACTGCTCCCGCCACTGCCAGTGATTCAATCTTACCCTCAGTCCGGGCCCATGCATCTACCTTATCGGCCATTACCATTCTTTCATCATCGGGTATGTCGATTGGTATAATCAATTCCTGACCTGCTTCAATAGTATCTGTAATCATGTTATTGGCGTTTTTAATTTCTGACTCGGAAAACCCAAATCTATCTGCCAGTTCAGTCAGTGTCTCCCCTTCCTGAACAATATATTTCCTGTCATTATCACCTATATAAGCCCTGGTTGAGGTGGTAACATTATTAATAGCTATTCCCGTACCGATACTCACATTATCACTTTTATTAACAGCCCCACTCAGGGACCAGGCGACCATTTTATCCCAGGCATGAAGGTTAATTTCTCCTGCTTCAAGCCTCGCTTCATCATCAATCGAAGCCTCAGTAATGTTATTAATCTTACCCAGTGAGAAGGTTCCATTTAAACCCCAGCTGGAACCTTTACCAGCAGTTGGATTTGCAGAAAACATATTTTCTTTGCTGTCAGCAGTTACCGTAACATCGGGATTTATAGTGCTTCCATCATCTCGCTCTGCCCCCTGAACAATGGTGCCTTCAGATATATAGGACTCTGTCCTGTTATTATAATTTACCTGATTATAGCCTACTCCAAGTGAAGCCTTGCCTCCTGTTGTACCCGGTAAAATTGCAAAGATATTACCCGAAGTATAAACACCTTTAATTTCACTATTAGCAGTAATCTGTAAAGGGTCATCCCAGACAATAGTTGTAAAATCAGGTGAAAGTCCACTAACTAAATCTGGATAATCAGGTGAAAGCTCCTCAACTACATCACCTGCAGGTAATTCTGTGGTCCAGCGGCCGTCCCCCCGTAGATTAATCTCAGAATTACGTCCCGTGTAAGCCCGGGAGTTATTTTTAAAGTCAAGATATAAAACTGCACCTGCTATGTTAGCATCTTTTGCTGCACCGATGGCATTGGCATAACCGGTTATATAACCATTAGTTGTCAAGCCCATAATATCACCGATCTTATCCACAATATCCCCAACTGAATACCAGTCTGTCCAGTCTTCTTCATATGGTTTGCGGACATCAGACCTTATACCCAGATGATCTGCAGTTATCTTACTACCAGCACCTGTGTAGGCTGAGGCATTATGATCATAATTACCATAAGCAATGGCAGCACTTAAACTGACTGTGGCTTCTTCTCCAGCGTTATTTTTACCAGGAGCCAGGGATTCAACATCACTGACGGCCCTGTTTTGAACCTGATTGTCTCTGACTTGTGCTATTATAGCTACATCACCATCAGCATTAATCTCAGTATTATCCCCAATAAAAGCTTCAGCTGATTGATTGGTATCTGCATAGCTAACTGCCCCGGCCAGTTTCCAGTGTTCTGAATCTTTAGCTCCACTTGCTGTATCTAAATTTGGAGTCTTGCTTATCTTATTCTTCACAAAGTTAACACTACTTTTCTTCCCACGCAGAATTGGTTCCAGTATATCACTTGTACCAGTAGTAGCCGAACCAGTGGTAATATTTTTACTGGTATTGTCAAGGGCCTCTATTGTCAAATTTTTAACTTTACCATAATTTGTAAAATCAGTTTTCTGGTAATTCCCTGAATAACTTGATCTAGCACTGGTATTGGCTGTAAAGATTGCTGCTCCAATCCCGGCCTGTGCATCACCAAGTGCCATTGAAGTGGCCTTGGTCGAAAAGCTATTATTATTAATAGCACTTATGACCAGATTCCCGGTACTAATAAGGGCACCTTCTGCTATTTCGGCTGAAGCATTAACATCAGCATCAGCAACTGCAATCCCAGCTTCATAATCCGATGAATCGGAAATACCCATGGCACTTACATTAAGGATAGCATTATTTAAAGCTTTTAGACTTAACTCACTTGAGGAAATCTGAACACCATCTTCAATTCCCACACTTGCCTCAGCATCCAGGTCACCATAGACAAAGGCAATGCCAACCCCGGGAACCTTTTTACCTCCAGAATTTCCACCGGCCATCGTAATTAGGCTGGCCTTAGAATTTGTTGTTGCTGAAATATCTACTGTCCCTTCTGCTTCAATAGAGGTATTATCCTTAATTGCAATCTCTGAACTCCCTGAGGATTTAGCATAACCTATATCAAATCCTGATTCAAACCCTAAAAATGTTGAAGACCCAATTACTAAATCTTCTACTAAATCATCATAACTCCAGCTATAATCTGCTGTAGCTTCTGCTTCTATCGTGATATCTTTACCCTTGAGAAGGGCCCCTTCAATTTCAATACTGGTATTTGCATCTGCCGGTGAAATTGCTACAGGTAAAGACATTGGATCATCACTCTGTTCAGCAGTCAATGTAATATCACCTGACTTATAATTTGTAGGCATTTGGGTTAGTTGGCCGTCTTCATTATATTTTGCCTCTCGATTAATAGCCTGAGCCAGCAACTTAGACCCGGGATTCAAAGTAATACTGGGAGCAATCAATTCCAGATTTCCCGAATCACCTCTGGAATACTCGTAATCATCAATATTTAAATCTCCTGTACTTTTAGTGCTATAAGAGTAACCATTTAAGTTTTGTGTTGAAATAATTACATTATTATGAACAGTAATACTTTCATCTGCTTCCAGTCTAAAATCTGCCCCAGAGAAGTATTGAACATATTCTCCATCATACCACCGGCCATATGGTCCATCTCTATCTATATCGTAAGTTACTTCTATATTAGCTGGATCAATTAAAACACTTCCAGCCTGTCCATTTTCAGCTGCGGCCTTAAATACTCCACCTGCTAATTTCACATTATTTTTGGCACTGAATTCAATAAAACCACCATTTCCCGATATCTCACCACCACTGGAGTCAATAATTGCACCTTGATTAAATTCCGAATTTTGATCAGCAAAAACAATTATATCTCCACCGTCAGAGTTCTCACCCTGTCCCCGGGCAGATATCAGTGAGCCAGATTCAACATTTATATTATTACCGGCAGTAATATCTATATTTCCGGCATCCAGATTATCAGCACCATCAGCAGCAATGGTACCACTATTATTAAAGTCATTATCAGCATTAATGACAATATTACCATTTTCAATTACCATATTACCGCTATCAACTGGGTTACCATCACTATCTTCTCTTATATCCTCTATATTAACAACCTGAGCAAAAGGGTCATTACTGAATACTGAACCACTGGCAATTTCCCCACTATTATTAATATCACCCGCAGCAAGATTAATATCATTTACAGCATTAATCTGCCCCTCAATGAAGACTAAACCCTGCTGATTTAAGGGCAAAGTCCCGTTCTTAATCTTTTGAATTGTCTCTTCAGGCGAGTTCAATATACCTTCCATGGCAGACTGGGCTGGAGTAACTGCTGTCAGGGAGCCAACATTTACTACACCCTCTGCACCTACCATTAAACCATAGGGATTGAGGAAGAATACATTCCCACCTATTTTATTATTTTTAAAGGAGTTGAGGACACCATCAATCTGGGAAGTCCCGGAATGTACTAAGTTGAGTAGATTATCAGCATTATCAGGTACAAAGAGGTTAACTATGTTACCAGTATTAACATTAAATTTGTCGAATGAATTAAGGGCATTTATCCCCTTAATAGTTGAAGTATTTATATCGGTAATATTCCCGTTAATCTCAATACTGGTTGCTGTCTGCCCATCAGTTACTATCTGCGGCTCCACAGCCTGAACATAAAATGCAAATGTGTACTGTGACAATATTAAAAAAATTAATGCTAAAACAAATATTTTTCTACTCATTATTTCTTCCCCCTGATTTTTTAGTATAAAATACCCAGAATTATGACATATATTAATTATAAAGATAATTCATAAATTATTAAATATCACTTAGGTACAGTCTTCAATAAAAAAAGTACAGTCCCGAGACTGTACTTTAGTGTTAATTTCACTTTTTTAATATCCGATTTATAAAATTACTTTTTGAGTTTCCTTAATTAACTGGCACCTCTAAATAAAAGGCAGCTCCCTTCTTTTCATTCTGGGCCCAGACTCTACCTCGATGCAGATCTACTATAATCTTGACAATAGCCAGACCCAGGCCGTATTCTCCATCACTTCCCTTACTGAACTTCTGAAATACATTATTCAAAACTTCAGTTTCAATTTCAGGCCCATCATTCCAGAACCGCAGCCTCACATACGTATCTCCTGACTCTTTCTCTGTTAAATTAAGATTGATTTTAATCAAACTTCTGGCATATCTGATCTGATTATCCAGCAGATTTTCAAAAACCACACTTAATTTGTCTTTATCAGCTTCAATTGAGATGCTGTCCAGATTAAGTTCCCACTCCAGCTCCGTCTTCCGCCAGCTGAAGCTATTAACCTTTTCTTTTACCAGACGAGTTAGATCAAATTCGATTTTTTCCAGACTTTTAGTTGATAAATAACTCAGCTTGGTCGAATTCAAGAGGGACCGCACCTTTTTTTCCAGTCTGACTGTTTCTTCCTCGATCACTTTGATAGAACTCTCCAGATCGCCCCTGGGGAAAATACCATCATAGATTGACTGGGCATAACTGCGGATAACCATAATTGGTGTTTTAAGTTCATGGGAAACCTGCTGTAGAAAAGTCTGCTGTTTTTTATCCTGCTCAACCAGCTGGCTGCGCATCCACTCCACTGCTTCACCCAGTTCACCTATTTCATCAGCTCTATTTAATTTTACTGTGCTATCCCATTTTCGATTGGCAATATCCTTAACTTTTCCCTGCAGCTTTCTCAAAGGCTTGGTGAGATATCTAGCAATAAAAATAGAAGCAATCCAGCTAATTATTAAGACGAAGATCAATGTTCCCATTATCCGTAAAAAGGTAAACTTCACCAGGTCATCCCGGTATCCACCCCATAAATATGAAATAATATATCCTTCCTGATCGTTTACTCCTGTCCTACGAATAACATAGAGTATATTCTTATTATCAGCATTTCGCGTGTAGCGTTCAATCACTCTGGTCTGGTTCTTAACATCTTTCTTCATTTTTGTCAGGAAATCCTCAGGAAGTTCCCTCTCCACAGTTCCGGGTATATTACCGTTTTCATCCATATATATATGCCTGACCACCCTGAAAGAGGGATGAGTAGAGGGAGGTTTAAATTGTTTCTCCCTGTTATCCTCAGGAGATTTTTGATTATTTAAAGGTACAGAATTTTCCTGTAATGAGCCCGGACCATTGGATTGGAGCATATACTCCTGTGAATCTTCTATACGGGCATACATCTCTTTTGTAAAAAAGCTTTTCAGAATCAAGGGAAATAAAATTGTCAGAATTAGAAAAGAAATTCCCAGTACCAGCCCCAGAATAACCCAGATCTGGGTTGCCAGGGGTTTATCCTTAAGTTTAAAATTCATGAGCTCACCAGCCTGTAGCCATAACCATAGAGAATTTCAATATTCAAATCAGGCAGCTTTTTCCTTAGGCGTCGAATCAGATCATCTACCACCCGGTCTGTACCAAAGTGGTCATCACCCCAGATACTGGTCAGAATCTGTTCCCGGGAAAGAGCCATCTTCATATTAATTAATAGATATATTAATAGATCAAATTCTTTTGAAGTAAGTTCATATTCACAGCCGTTCTTACTCTCAACTACACGCTTTTCTGCATCAATTATATAGTCATTATAAAGGTAATTATTTTTTTCTTCAGCTTGATTGTAGACTCTCATTAATAATTTACGTACCCTGATAACAAGTTCCCGGGGAGAAAATGGCTTGGCCAGATAATCATCACTACCCTTTTCCAATCCTATTATCCGGTCAAGATCAGCATCCCGGGCTGAAATAAAAACAACAGGAATTTCCGGGTTCCTCTTCTTGATTTCACCAATTAATTGATAACCATCAAGATCAGGCAGCATTATATCCAGTATCCAGAGATGAGGCAGATCATTGATAGAATTCCTGGCAACTTCTCCCCTGAGAAAAGATTTAACCTTCCAGCCTTCATTTTCCAGGTAGGAAGTCAATAGTTTATTAAGATTTTCATCATCTTCAACCAGATAGATTAAATAATCCAAATTCCCACCTTCTTTAAGATTTCTAAATTTTTATTCAAGGACATGTGAATTAATTTATTATACAGTGCCGCCATCACGGAAATACTATTCATAACTCAAGGCAATAACGGGATCAAGTTTTGATGCTTTGATTGCAGGGTAGATTCCAAAAAATATACCTACTATAAGAGAAAAAGCAAAGGCAAATAAAATAGTAGGGGCTGAAATGATAAGAGACCATCCACCCAGCTGAGCCACCCCATAGGCAGCAAAGTTTCCAAAGATTATACCCAGAATACCTCCGATACTACTCAGGGTCAATGCTTCAATTAAAAACTGGCTCAGTATATTCTTTCTCTTCGCTCCCAGAGCCTTACGAATGCCAATTTCTCTCGTTGGCTCGGTAACAGATACCAGCATGATATTCATAATACCGATACCACCGACGAGAAGTGAGATAGCAGCAATACCACTGATCATCAAAGTCATAGTTCCGGTAACTTCATTTATAGTATCTAACAGTTCATCCTGACTAAAGATGTTAAACTGATCTGGATCTCCTATATATTTAGTCAGAAAATACTCTATCTGCTGAACCGCCTGGCTGGCGACACTCGATGAATTGGCCTGGGCCAAAAAGCTATCAACATATCTGCCAGTACTGATTTTATTAAGGTAGGTTGTGATTGGAATATAGGCACTGTCGTTGAGATTTCCGGCAATACCCCTGCTTTTCTCTTCCATTATTCCAATTATTTTGAAAACAAGGGGTCGATTATTATAATAAAATGTTATCTTACTGCCTACAGGATTTTCACCAGCAAACAATTCATCTACCAAACTTGAGCCCAGTACTATAACACTGGCTGCATTATCAAGATCATATTGACTGAAAAATTTTCCGGATTGAGGATAATACTTATTAATTTCAAGATAGTCTGAATTAGTTCCAACAATACTGGCCCGGTAATTACTGCCACCTGTCATAAAATAACCAGAAGCCTGGCTGTTGGGAACAATAGTTTTAACAAAAGGACAGTATTTGACAATAGCCTCCCCGAGTTTCATTGTAAAATTATCCTCTGCACTTGAGCTGAACCGGCCAAAACGCCCTGTGCTGTAACCAGGTCGGATGGTAATCATATTGGAACCCATATCTGAGATACGGCTGGTTATCTGCTGTTGAGAACCGGAAGCAATAGATATTACTGCAATTACTGCTCCCACCCC
>JADQBU010000148.1 GCA_016278435.1 Halanaerobiales bacterium | reverse complement strand
TAAAATTAATCCTAAAGCCCCATATTTTTCAACTTTATCACTCTTCCTGATAGTTCTTTCATATAACCAGGTAAAAAATCTGGCCATTAAACGGGAGTGAGTAATTAGAAATTCGCGAACAGGGTTTAACAGGAAAAGAAGCGGTATTACAGGAACTGCATTGCCAATAACCCCCAGCAAGAACACCTTAACAGGGCTAATCCCCAGTGAGATACCGAGAGGTATAGCCCCTCTCAATTCAATAAAAGGTAGCCAGGAGGTAAAAAATACAGCCCAATCCCGGGAAAAGTACTGATTAAACCAGATGAAAACATCTCTCATTTATTTATAACCCCCCAGTTTCAAATAATTCCTTACCTGCAATTCCGGGCTCTGTCATTTCATAAGGATTCAATATTTTATCGAGTTCCTCACTGGTCAGCACCCCTTCTTCCAGGACAATCTCTCGCACAGGTCGGCCAGTAGTCAATGCCTCCTTGGCAATTCTCGCTGCTGTTTCATAACCTACATGTGGGTTAATGGCTGTAATTACCCCTACACTTTTTTTCACTTCCTCCCGGCAGACCCCTTCATTGGCAGTAATTCCTTTGATCGTCTTCTCCGTCAGAGTATTGACCCCATTTTTTAGTATCTCTATAGATTGAAAAAGATTAAAAGTCAAAACAGGTAACATTACATTCAATTCCAGTTGGCCTGCCTCCGCTGCCATCGTAATTGTCATATCATTACCGATAATCTGATATGAAATCTGATTGACAACCTCAGGAATAACAGGATTTACTTTTCCGGGCATAATAGAAGAGCCCGGCTGTACAGCTGGTAAGTTTATTTCATGAATCCCTGCCCGGGGTCCAGATGACAATAAACGTAAGTCACTGGCTATTTTTGAAAGATTGACCGCACAGGTTTTCAGGGCCGAGGAAACCTCAACGAGGGTGTCGAGATTCTGGGTAGCATCAATTAAATCTTCAGCTTGATTGAAATCTAGACCGGTAATCTTATTTAAATAGAAAGTCACATTCTTTACATACTTTAAATCTGCATTTAAGCCGGTACCAATAGCAGTTGCACCCAGATTAACCACCTTAAGGTCTGCTATGGTTTCAGTAATCCTTTTGATATCTCGCTTAATGGGACCAGCATAGGCTTTAAATTCCTGCCCCAGCCTGATCGGCACGGCATCCTGGAGCTGGGTTCTCCCCATCTTAATGATATGGTCAAATTCCTGAGCCTTAACCTGTAAAGCATCATGCAAACAATCCAGTGCTTCCAGAGCACCGGCCAGCAGTTTAATTACTGCAATTCTGACTGCTGTTGGTACTACGTCATTAGTTGACTGTCCCATATTCACATGATTATTGGGATGAACAATGTTATAATCACCCTTCTCACCACCAATAATTTCAATCGCTCTATTGGCCAGCACCTCATTCATATTCATGTTAATTGAGGTACCTGCTCCCCCTTGAATAGAATCAACAATAAACTCATTGAAAAGTGAGCCATTTATTACCTCGTCGGCAGCCTGAATCACTGCCTTGCCGATTTTCTTATTTAAAACTCCTACTTCCATATTGACCATAGCAGCAGCTTTTTTTACCTGGGCCAGAGACTTGATTAATTCCGGGTGAATTCTGAGATTGGTAATCTTGAAATTTTCCGCTGCCCTTAGTGACTGAATCCCATAATAGGCATCTTTCGGCACTTCCATCTCCCCGATTGAATCATATTCCTTCCTTGTCAGCATACTATTTCCCCCAAATTAGATATATTTAAATCCATTTTCTCCAGTAATTCCTGTCAAATTTTGCTTGAATGCTTCATTATTATTAACCCAGTATTCCCGGCCGCTAATTATTATACTATTATCTTTTCTTAATAATACAGGTAAATCCCCACTACTGGAGCTCAATAATTTCTTTAATTTCCTTAAATCAGTATCATCCAGTCCACTTATATCGATTTCCAGAAAGGTTTTATCAAGTATTAAAATATTACGGGCAATAAGACTATCATCATTTTTATCACCTGTTACCAGCACCCTGCTGCCCGGTATCTCAGCAATTTCAAGCCGTTCATAGAGGTCAGGAAAAACAACAACATCTACCCGTCCTGTTCGGTCTTCAACTGTCATAAAGGCCATCCGATTATTTCGCTTTGTTATATGTTCCTTATTATTTACTATGATTCCGGCAAAAGCGGCATTCCTTTTTCCTTCAACTTCATTTAACTGCTGGCAGTTGATATTGGAGTACTTTTTTATTTTTTCCTGAAAACGGTCCAGGGGATGGCCGGAGAGATAAATTCCCAGGAATTCTTTTTCCTGATTTAACTTTTCCTCTGCACTGAGCTGGTTTATTTCAGGATATTCCACATCATCCACAAAAAATTCCTCATCCTCATTAAAGAGGTCAAAAAAAGACCTCTGGCCCTTACTGTGGTTTTTCCTGCTGACATGATACCTTTCATGCAGTTCTTCATATTTTATTAACATCTGAGAACGGTAGGTGCCAAAACTATCGAAAGCACCGGCCTTAATCAGGGCTTCAACAACTTTAACATTCACCTCTCCCAGATCAACCTTTTTCAAAAAATCAGAGAGAGAACTGTACGTTTCCTGCTGTCTACCTTCGATAATGGCTATGATGGCATTATCCCCAACATTTTTTATTGCCTTTAATCCAAAGCGGATATTATTTTCTCCAGGTACAGGTTCAAATTCATACCCACTTTCATTTACATCAGGCTCAAGTACCAGCAGATCCATATCACGGGCTTCCTGAATATAAACCCCGATTTTATCGAGATTATTCATTACTGAAGACAGAATAGCTGCCATAAATTCTACAGGATAATTTACCTTCAAATATGCTGTCTGGTAGGCTACCAGGGCATAAGCTGCACTGTGTGATTTGTTAAAACCGTAACCTGCAAAGTATTCCATCTGGTCATAGATAGCATGAGCAATCTCCCGGTCAATACCATTTCCGGCTGCCCGCTTCACAAATCTTTCTCTTTCCCGGGCCACCAGTTCCTTCTTCTTCTTACCCATACCCCTTCTTAAAATATCGGCTTCACCCAGCGAATAGCCAGCCAGATCACTGGCAATCTGCATTACCTGCTCCTGGTATAAAATCAGGCCGAAAGTTTCTTCCAGAATTGGTTTTAAACGGGGATGGAGATATTCTGGTTTCTTTTCCCCATGACTGCTTTTGATATAATCATCAACCAGGTTACTGCCCAGGGGTCCCGGTCTACCCAGAGCCAGAAGGGCAATCAGATCCTTAAACTCAGTTGGCCTTAACCTGCGGTTTAAGTCTTGAAAGAGATAAGATTCCATCTGAAAGACACCGAGGGTATTTCCCTGCTGGAGCGTCTTATATACTGCCGGGTCATCCAGGGGGATATTATCTATATCAACTTTTTTATCCCGGTTCTTCTCAATAAGTTTCAGGGTCTTGCCGATTACAGTCAGATTTCTGAGGCCAAGAAAATCCATCTTTAATAACCCCAGGTCTTCCAGTTCATCCATTGTTAACTGGGTAATAACACTCTCATCCTTGAACTGAAGGGGAATTATATTAATCAATTCCTCCGGTCCGATTATTACCCCGGCGGCATGTGTTGAGATATGACGCGGCATTCCTTCCAGACCCCGGGCAAAATCTATTATCTTTTTAACCTGTTCATCCCGCTGGTAGTAACCAGCCAGTTTTTCACTGTCTTTAAGTGCTTCATCCAGGGTTATACCCGGTTTGCCCGGGATCATCTTTGCCAGTCGGTCTACCTTCTTATATGGTACATTCAGGACCCGACCCACATCCCGGACTGCTGCCCGGGCAGCCATAGTTCCAAAGGTACCGATCTGGGCTACTTTTTCCTGACCGTACCTCTTCCTGACATATTCTATAATCTCATCCCGCCGCTCATCAAAATCAATATCAATATCCGGCATGGTTATCCGTTCTGGATTAAGGAAGCGTTCAAATAAAAGCCCATATTTAAGGGGGTTAATCTTGGTAATTCCCAGCAAATAGGAAACAAGACTACCGGCTGCAGATCCTCGCCCCGGGCCTACCCTGATACCATTGTTCTCAGCATATTCAATAAAATCCTGGACAATAAGGAAATAAGCCACATAACCCATTTCTTCTATTATACCCAGCTCATACTCTAACCTTTCCTCTGCCTCTTTATCCCCCAGCAGGCCTTTTTTTTCCAATCCAGACCGGCATTTATTTCGTAATAATTCGGCCGGACTTTCAGCCTCTTTCTGTTCGGGATAATCAGGTAGATAAAACTGATTAAAGTCTATCTTAACCTCACAGTTTTCAGCAATCTTCTGGGTATTTTCCCAGGCACTTTCCAGTTCTGGAAAAAGGGCTTTCATCTCATCCCCATCTTTGAAATAAAAATTATCATTGGGAAATCTCATCCGGTTCTCATCTTCAACAGTTTTCCCGGTCTGCAAGGCCAACAAAACATCATGCAAATCAGCATCTTCCCGGTTGAAATAATGAACGTCATTTGTGACAACCAGGGGAATATCCAGTTTAGTTGATAATTGAATTAATTTACTATTTACTTTTTTCTGTTCTGGAAGATGGTGGTCCTGCAACTCCAGGAAAAAATTTTCCCGGCCGAAGATAGCTGTATAATCCCGGATAATCTCTTCTACCTTTTCTTTATTTTTATTTAGTATCTGTCTTGGTATTTCACCCTGCAGACAGGCCGACAAACAGATTAATCCTTCCCGGTGTTCATAGAGCAAATCCCGATCTACCCGGGGTTTATAGTAGAACCCTTCCAGCCAGGATTTAGATACAATCTTGATAAGATTATGATAACCCTCATTATTTCTGGCCAGTAGAACAAGATGGTACCTTTCCCGTGTGTTTTTATCGAAACGCGATCCCGGTGTTAGATATACCTCACAGCCGATAATGGGTTTAATCTTGTTTTTGCGTGCCTGCCGGTAAAATTCGATCACTCCATATAAAACTCCATGATCGGTAATGGCCACTGCCGGCATATCCAGCTCACTGGCTTTATTGACCAGATCACTGACCCTGATAGCCCCGTCCAGCAGGCTGTATTCTGTGTGATTGTGCAGGTGAACAAAATTACCGGTCATATTTGCCTCGCTCCTAAATTATAATATAATGAGGTGAACTAATTATGAGTCGGATAATACCAGTTTTTTTTATTGCCCTGGGTGTAGTCCTGGGCGGTTCCTTTACCGGTAGCCTCGGGGGAGTTTTAACCCATCAATCCCCCTTAAAAGTAATGAGCGATATAGCCGAAGACCTGAAGCTATATGCCATAATCAGTGCTATCGGTGGAACTTTTACCAATCTTAGACTCCTGGAAGGTGTTTTCTTCCACGGAGAAATAATGATTATTATTCAACAGTTCTGCATCTTTATGAGTGCCTATATGGGCGCTCAGCTTGGTTACTGGTTAATAACGGTCTTATGTGGAGGTAAATAATTTGTCTAATCCTTTTTTCATCTTTACCCGGACTGAATTAATATATCTATTGGTTGTATTTCTCCTTGGTATTATCCTTGGTGCTACCCTCTTAAATCTTTATTTAAGCCAGCAAATTGACCGGCTTATCTATGAAAAAAATAGTCTGGAAAACCAGTTAGAGGAAAACCAGAAACAGATCGAAAATCTGGAAAAAAACCTGGAAGAACAAAAGCACAATTTTGTAAAAAGTATAAATATCAAACTTGAATCAGACCTGAATAAACACAGCCAGCAGGCGGTCAAGGAAAAAATTCAGAATCTATTATCCCGGGTCCCCGGCCAGGAAATCAGTAAAATTGAACCCCTGCTGCTAAGAGATATTATAAATGAACGCCTGATCAATGTTGATGATAATACCTTCCAACTCCATTTGCTTTACCTGGTTCTTCAGGAAGACCTTGAACTATATATCGAAGTAAGTAGCAGATAATGCGATGCGACCACGAAACTAGTATTAACCTAACCTTTGCGTTACTTGTAAATAAAATGCGACACGGTCACGAAGTTAGTATTAATCCAACCTTTGTGTAACTAGAATAAAAAAATGAAGGATTAATGAAAGGTTAATGAGACGAGATACATTTTTTACAGAACATTTTTCATTGTATATTTTGCTCAGTATGTTATAATAATAAATAAATATTAAAATTAGGAGGTATTACCATGGAACAAAAAGTTAAAGAGGTCATAGATAAAATCCGGCCAAGCTTACAGGCTGATGGTGGTGACGTTAAACTGATAAGTGTCAGTGAAGACGGTATAGTTAAAGTTCAATTAACCGGTGCCTGTGCTGGCTGTCCGATGTCTACTATGACATTAAAAAATGGTATTGAAAGAACCTTAAAGGAACACATACCTGAAGTTAAAGAAGTAGTATCTGTTTAATATCTTAGCAAAATTACATTTAATTGAGTAGTAGGAAAGCAATTAAGATAAAAGCACCCGGTATCAATCAGGGTGCTTTTCTTCATCTCTTTCCTCTGTAAAAATACCAATTTCCAGGTCAGAAAAAAGAATCCGCTGGATATCATCTAATAAGATACTTACCCTGTATTCAGCATCAAGGTATTTTTTTATATCTGCATTCAGGTCAATAATCTCCTTGAGATTCTCAAGTTTTTGTTTTTCATCCTCACTTAATTCTTCTCCAGATAACTGTTTAGTCTGAAGTTTCATGCGCTGTGTTTGATAATCCTGCAGCATTTCCAGTGTTCTTTCATTATCCATAACTTTCCTGCGTGCCTGCTGGTATGAACTATATTCATCTGATTCTTTTAACTTCCTTGCTAACCTATTTGCCATATCATATAATGACATAATTCATCCCCCTATCTAAATTAAACCCTATCTACTATTTAAATAAAATCTTGCCAATCAGCGGCCGTTTAATTTCAATAGCCTGATAACTACAGACTTCCTGACAACAGAAACATCTAATACACTTATCCAGATTAACCTCTGGGCCCTGCTCTCTCAGCTTAATGGTTCCGGGAGGGCAGCTGCGGACACAGTCTCCACATTTTTCGCATTTTTCTCGATTAAATACCGGCCTCGGTCTTGCCAGAAAAGAAATTAACTTACCCAGTGGTCCAGACATATTGGAATTCATAAACCGTGTGGACCCACCCTCAGCGGGTATTTTAACCTCTGCAACCGGTTTCAGATCATCACCCACAAAATCAATATCTTCCGGTTTAATAAACATTCCCCTTTTTTCCAGTTCTGAAATTAAAGGGATTTCAGTTAAAGGAGATACCCCCATCAGATAAATAGCAGCAGTATCAAGTAGAAAAGGAGAAGGTGAAGCCATTAAATAACCAAAGTTTCGGATATCACCACCTGATGGGCCTTCTCCCTCCATACCGATTACTGCATCCATAATATTTAAAGCCGGCTTAACCAGCAGTGCTAAATCAATTAACATTCCATAAAAGAAATTAACGTCCGGCATCTTTAAATGAAATTCCGCCTTCTTTAAACCCGGAATAACTCCAAATAAATTTTTAACTGCACCAGTATACCTGGTAAAGCTGTGTGTTTTCAACTTGCACATATTAATTACTACATCAGCTTCTGTAATAAAATTATTGATGACAAAACTATTACAGATACTACCATCTGCGAACTCTATTTTTTTATAATCAGTATTATAATTTAGACTAATTCCCGCCTCTTCTGCCAGTGGAAGTAGTCCGCATTTTTCATATACCCTCTGCAAAGCCCTGGAAGTAAAAGGACCAGCCGGGCTGTCGGCAATAACTACCTTTCCCCCGGCTTTAAGTACCTGGTGAGCAACAGCTTTTATCAGAGCAGGATGGGTCGTAACCCCTGTTTCTGGTGGTTTGGCCATTAAAAGGTTTACCTTTAATAGGACCTTCTGGCCTGGTTTAACAAATTCTTCTATTCCACCCAGAGGTGCTAATAAAGAGCCAACAGCTGAACTGATCTCTTCTTCCTGATAAGCACTACACTTTCTAACAATTACCTTTTCCATATTCATTCATTCCCTGTTATAATTATTGCGTAAAAACGCAAGCAAATACTAAAATACACACTCTTATATTAATTATAACATAGAGAAGTTAATTGTAAAAGAGTTTACATTGCAAAGGTACCATTATCTTTTTTGATTAACCTCAGAATCTGTTCTTCTACCCCTGTATCAGCATTGATATAAACAAGATATGTTTCCTGGTCTATTTGTCCTCTTATTTCATAGGTTAAAACCTCATTAAACCCACTTTTCGGGATTAAAGCCAGTCTAATGTTTTCAACTTTATCAAATCTGTTCGTATTACGCTCCCTGATTTCTTCTTCTGATAATTTTGGTTTGTCTAAATCACGCTCTCTGTGCGAAACCAGGTAACTAATGGCTTCTACAGCCATTACCTGACCATTATCCAATGCCACCTGAACATCAATAATATCGGGATAATAAAGGATATCATCTTTCTGATAGGCCAGAGAAATATAGGCAACATTATTATTAACCTCAGCATAAGTTGGTTTCATATGAGCATATCCCATCTCGGCCAGATAATCAACTGCTTTCTCTCCGGCCT
>JADQBU010000058.1 GCA_016278435.1 Halanaerobiales bacterium | reverse complement strand
CCTTTAACCTGGATAATTTCTTTAAAAAAGCAGGTGCACATGGTAAACAGTCACTTACTATGAGTATGGGTTTTGGCTGCAATGCTGCCGGTGTGATAGCAGCAAGAATTATTGATTCTCCACGGGAAAAGCTAATCGCAATCATAACCAATAACTTTGTTCCCTGCAATGGGCGTTTTCCTACCTTGATTATACTGGCCAGTATTTTTATGGGCTCGATGGTCAGTAATGCTTACAGCTCTTTTGTAGCTGCCGGGGTAGTGGTCGGACTTGTACTGGTTGGTATAACAGTAACTTTACTGGTTTCCTGGGGACTATCAAAAACTATTTTAAAAGGAGTTCCTTCTACCTTTACCCTGGAACTTCCACCCTATCGTAAACCACAGATTGGGAGGATCCTGGTTCGCTCCTTTTATGATAGAACGTTATTTGTTTTAGGTAGAGCAGTCGTGGTTGCTGCCCCTGCCGGTGCTGTGGTCTGGATCTTTGCCAACTTAGGTGTTAATGGGGTAAGCCTGATAGATCATGTAGCCAATTTTCTTAATCCTTTTGCAGTCCTTATCGGGCTTGATGGGTTTATCTTATTGGCATTTATTCTTGGTCTGCCGGCAAATGAAATAGTTATTCCCATTACGGTAATGAGTTATTTATCAGCAGGTGCTATGTTAGAGTTGGACAGTGCCAATGCTCTGGGAAATTTGCTTGTTAATAATGGGTGGACCTGGGTTACAGCATTATCCACTATGTTATTTTCTTTGCTCCATTATCCCTGTGCTGCTACATTGCTCACTATTCGTAAAGAAACTGAAAGTATAAAATGGCCGATTTTCACATTTTTATTAACAACGTCTATTGCTGTTACAGTTAATTTTATAGTTGTACAACTGATAAATTTATTCTAAATATTATTGGGGCTATCCTGGGTGTTTTTATATTTTTTTTGAAAAGCAATAAGTTGCTGCTGGATATCAGGATTATTTCTGAAAAAGTCAACTACCATTGTCATAGCATCTACAGTTTCTCGTGATAAATAATGCTCGATAGCCTCAGCTTCTTCTTCTTTATCAGCTTCACTACCGATAGCTTCCAAAAAATTTTGCAACATCTGATTTCTTCTGACCAGAAACTTACCCAGTCTAGTCCCTTTTTCAGTTAGATCAATGTTTTTATAGGGCAAATATTCAAGATACCCTTTTTTAGAAAGGATTTTTACAGCTTTAT
This sequence comes from Halanaerobiales bacterium, assembly GCA_016278435.1. Lineage (GTDB taxonomy): Bacteria > Bacillota > Halanaerobiia > Halanaerobiales > JADQBU01 > JADQBU01. Next base: position 7,476 of record JADQBU010000058.1, on the reverse strand, counting down.
TGACTGAGGGTAGTGATACATCAAGTTTATTGGCTACATCTGTAATTCTAATAAAACCTAGCTCTATAGAAAAACGGTATATTTCTTCCAGGTAGTCCTCAAGACTTGGTGTAAGCATACAAATTTCCTCCAATTTTCAAGATGATAAAATAAATATTTTACAGGACTAACAAAGTTAGTCATATGTAAAGATTGATACACTAATATATATGTTGGTTTATACACTTTATGACACTTTATTAATTATTTCTTGAAGTGATAAAATGGGATTCAAAGTTAAATATAAAGAAGGAAGACGTAGGCTTGACAAACTGCTATCAGTAACATATAATTAAGGTGCTAATAATTACATATATTTACTCCGAGCTTGTTCTTCCTGAAGGATTTAAATATCTATGGGGATAAGCCGATAGGGTATCCAGGGAAACCTGCAGATGCCTCCCGGAATGGAAAGGGGTATTTATAATCAGGACTTGTGAGTATACGCCTTCTTTCCAGAAGGTGTATTTTTTTCTGTTAATTTATATTTATCTAAAACAGCCAAGAAAACACCATCTAAATTTTTATATGGATGGTGAGGTTCACTAACATTTAATATTCTACAAAAGGTAGTGGTCTTGTGGAGCGGGATTTTAGGTTTAATCTGGAGGAAATAGCAGGGGCTGTTGGTGATTATGGTACCCTTATTCCTATCATAATCGGGGTAGCTGCTGTTACAGAAATAAAGATTGGACCCGTGTTATTCTTTTTTGGATTAAGTTATATTTTTACGGGCCTCTATTATAAGCTGCCGATGCCTGTTGAACCGATGAAGGCTGTTGGTACTCTTGCTATTGCTGGGGTGTTAACCGCTTCTCAGATAGCTGGGGCCGGGATTTTAATGGGCATAATCCTCCTACTGATAGGGGTTACCGGTGGCATTGATTACATAAAGAAGGTTATACCCCACTGGTTAATCCGGGGAGTTCAACTGGGAATGGCCCTGATTTTATTACGTACTGCTCTGAGGTTTATAATTGGCGACTGGGTAATTGGACTGATTTCTATCGGAATTGTACTATTTTTTACATTTGCTCCTATTCTCGATTTTTCTGGATTGCTTATCTTTGGACTGGGCTTAATTATCGGTATCCATAATCAGGGAATGATACCTGTATATCATTTTTCCTGGCCGGCATTTACCTGGCCTGCACCGGCAGATTTCTGGCAGGGTTTTTTAAACGGTGTCTTACCCCAACTGCCTATGACACTGGGTAATGCAGTGTTGGCTACTTCTCTTTTAATTACTGACCTTCTGGAGAGGAAGGTTCCGGAAAGCAAGTTAGTAAATAGTATGGGGCTTATGTGTATTATCGCTTCTCCTTTTGGAGGTTTTCCCATGTGTCATGGTTCAGGTGGACTTGCTGCTCAGTATCGATTCGGGGCCCGGACAGGCGGTTCAAATATAATTTCCGGGGTAATCTTACTGCTGGCAGCCTTCTTTTTTGCTTCTCCGGAACTGGTTAATATAATTCCCTACGGGGTGCTGGGTGCATTGTTATTTTTCTCTGCTTCTCAGCTTTTACAGAGTGCGGTTAAAACAAACAATCGTCTCTATACCGGCATCACGGGTGTAATTGCCCTGCTGGTAGGTATGGCCCCGGCCTTTATTACGATGTTTATATTTTCGTTGTTCGAACGGTTTTACCTGAAAAAAGATACTGGACAATCAACAAAAGATTTTTGATTGGGTAATTATTATAGAGCAGAAAATGGGTAAAAAAACAAGGGGGAAGATTTTATTAATGAAGAATAGAAGAATTTTGGTTACAGGATTGTTAATGCTGGTTATGTTGGTCAGCTTTGTCTTTGTTGGCAGTGCAGCTAATGCCCAGGAAAGATTGATTCTGGCAACCACAACAAGCACAGAAAACTCGGGATTGCTTGATGTTTTATTACCTCCCTTTGAAGAAACATTCGGAGTCAGAGTAGATGTTGTTTCTGTTGGAACCGGTAAAGCCATAAGTATTGCGGAAAATGGGGATGCAGATGTAATTCTGGTACATGCCCGGGCAGCAGAAGATGCCTTTGTTGAGGCTGGTTATGGAGTAAACAGACGTGATGTTATGTACAATGACTTTATTATTCTCGGACCTGCTTCCGACCCAGCTGGAATTAAGGGTATGACAGATGCCGGTAAGGCTCTCCATAAGATAGCTGAATCTAAAAGTCCTTTTGTTTCCAGGGGAGACGATTCAGGGACCAATAAAAAAGAGCTTTCTATCTGGGCTAGTGTAGGTATTGAACCCTCTGGCAGATGGTATATTGAAACCGGTCAGGGTATGGGTGCTAGCCTCAATGTGGCCAACGAAAAGCAGGCTTATATTCTGGCAGACCGCGGTACCTATCTTGCCTATAGTGGAGATATTGACCTGGGTATTGTAGTGGAAGGTGACCCGGAATTGTTTAATCCTTATGGAATAATTCCGGTTAATCCCGCAGTTCATAACCATGTTAATTATCAGATGGCCATGGCCCTGGTAGGTTATATTACTTCCCAGCAGGGACAGAAGATAATAAGTGAATATACTGCCTATGGCAAGGTATTATTCCACCCCTCAGCCATTAAACCGGAAGATTTAAAATAAATTAAGTAGTTAAGGAGTGGGAATTAAATGGAGTATATCATCTCAGGTCTGCAATCGGCATTGATGCTAATAATAAATCTGGATCCAGAAGTAACTAAAGTAGTGACAACATCATTAAAGTTGTCTTTGACTTCAACTTTACTTGCTGCTCTGTTCGGGACTCCGCTGGGTATTCTGTTCAGCAAGATTGATTTCAAGGGAAAGTTCGTTTTTAATACAGTATTGAATACACTACTCAGTCTGCCGACTGTTGTACTGGGACTGTTTGTATACTCAATAATTTCGCGCAGGGGTTTACTGGGTGAATGGGGACTACTCTTTACGATGAAAGGGATAATTATTGGACAGGTTTTATTGATTTTGCCGATAGTTATGGCCCTGGTCCGCAATGCAATCCATGATATAGATGAGAAGATGTATAAAACAGCAATTTCAATGGGAGCAACCGGGACCCAGCAGTTCCGGTTGCTGCTTTCTGAAGCCCGTTATGGTATTATCGGGGCTTTAATTACCGGCTTTGGCCGCGTTATCGGTGAGGTGGGGATTTCAATGATGCTCGGGGGCAATATAAAAGGTTATACCAGAACAATTACGACAGCAATAGCCATGGAGACAAACAAAGGCCGTTTCAGTTTCGGCCTGGCTCTGGGAATTATACTTTTATTTATTGCTTTTTTAATCAATTTTATTATTTATTTTTATCAAATAGGTGAGTCCCGATGAAAAATGTTATTTTAGAGGCCAGAAAAATAAAAAAGAGTTTTGATCAGGACCAGGTACTTAATTTAGATATTGTCAAGGTATATGAAGCGGCATTTAACTTTTTACTGGGTCCTAACGGCAGCGGTAAGACGACGCTGCTTAATATATTAAGTATGGTTGATACTGATTACCAGGGAGAAGTTTTTTATAGAGGACAGTTGATGGGAAAACAGGAGGGTGAGATACTCGAATTTCGCCGGCGGTTTTCGGTTATCTGGCAGAACCCCTATCTGTTCAAAGGTACTGTAAAAGCAAATATTGGTTTACCCCTGAAATTTAGAAAATCATCTCCTGATATAATAGAGGAGAAAGTAAAAAAAATGGCTGATAAGCTGGATATTTCCCATCTTCTGGCTAAAAGAAGCGGTGAATTATCCGGTGGGGAACGCCAGAAGGTTTCTATTGCCAGGGCCCTGATTACAGAGCCAGAAGTACTTTTTATAGATGAGCCCAATACCAGCCTTGATTATGAAAGCAGTCGTTATTTTAATGGTCTGTTTTCAGAACTGGTTGCAGATGGGGTAACGGTTCTGCTGATTACTCATGACCTTTACCAGATTCAAAACCTGGCTGATTATATTACTGTTCTCAATGATGGTAAGGTGGTTAACCAGGGAACCAGTGAACAGGTAGATTTTTAGTATATTTTCGGCCATTTATGGATACCGCTAATAGCGGGTGATGTTAAATGAAGGTGGCTATTATGGGTGCTGGTTTATCGGGTTTAGCCTGTGCTAAAATACTGGAAGATAACGGTATAAATCCTGATATTTTTGAATCAAGAGGTAGGGTCGGGGATAGATTTGTCAACTGTGAAATTCTTTTATCAGTATTAAACAGACCGGTAAAAGATAGTCTGGCTTTTTTTTCGGAAGAATTCAATATTTATTTTCAACCGGTTGCTAACATTAAAAAACTTATCATCTATTCTAAAAACGAGCAGGCAACTATTACTGGCAAACTGGGTTTTACAAATATCCGGGGCCGGGATGAAGATTCTTTTGAAAATCAGCTGGCCCGACAGGTAGAGGGCGATATTACCTTTAACTCTGATTATAGTTATGAAGACCTTTTGCGGGAATATACTCATGTTATTCTGGCTGTGGGTGATTTTGCTTATACAACCCGGATCCAGGGAGTCAAAGGTAAATTGTCGGTTATTATCAGAGGGGTGACAGCAGAAGGTCAATTTGATCGTTATGTTACCAGGGCCTGGCTTGATAACCGGTTTGCTCCCGGGGGATATGGCTATCTAATCCCCTATTCTGAACAGGAAGCAAATATAGTTATCGCTTATCCCGATACTCCTGAAAACAGGAAAAAGAATGATGACCAGTTATGGGATGATTTTTTCAGTGATGTCTGTGAAAAACTTGGTCAGGAACTTAAGAAAACAGATGAATTTGAGATTGAAGACTATATTCTCGGTATCTGTGATTCACCCCGAATCGGAAACACATTTTTTACAGGTAACTGTTATGGTGCTATTATGCCTTTTCTGGGTTTTGGCCAATTTTCGGCTATTTTGACCGGGGTCTATGCTGCCTATGACCTGTGTGGGCTGGGAAACTATGAAGAACTTACCGGTAACCTGAGAGACAGTTTCCAGAATTCAATGGTCCTGCGCCGGGGAATAGAAAAACTGGATAACCATAAGCTTGATCTGCTGGTGAAGAGTTTGCAGGGCAAGGCCGGAGAACGGTTGTTTAACAGTGAGAGAGATTATTTAAAAATAGCAAGTAAAATATTACAGCCTTTTTTATAAGGTCATAATTTTTTGCCCACCATTTGAGCGGTGGGTTATTTTTTGTTATCATAATATACAATATGTAATAATTTTTGCCAGAGCACCTGAACTCAATAATTATTTTGAGGCAAAATGGAGTGGAGAGTGGTAAGAATGAATCAAAAGATCAAAAATATGGGTTGGTCCTATTTTCTGGTAACTGTCGGGAGTTTTTTAACAGCTGCTGGTCTCGTGATGTTTCTGATCCCCAATAAAATTGCTTCTGGAGGAGTAAGTGGTTTAGCAACCGTCATTTATTATGTTTTTAATCTACCGGTAGGTGGGGTTATTCTTTTTATCAATATTCCGCTATTTCTGCTGGCAGTCAGGGTTATGGGCAGGCATATCGGTGCTAAGACGTTATGGGCTATACTGGTGCTTTCGTTTTCTATAGAAATAATGACACCGGCTTTAAAGGTTTTAACTCATGATCCTCTGCTGGCCAGTCTCTATGGAGGAGCGATAACCGGTTTTGGCATGGGGCTTGTCTTCCGGGCCGGGGGAACAACCGGGGGTACCGACCTGGTGGCTGCTCTCTTAAACCATTATCTCCCCAATTTGAGTCTGGGACAGGGTCTTTTTGCAGTAGATGCTTTTGTTGTTGCGCTGGCGGGAATAGTCTTTAATGCGGAGCTAGCCCTCTATGCGGTAATCGCCATTTTTGTCTCCTCAAGGGTGATTGATCTGGTCCAGGAGGGTTTCAATATCTCTAAATCAGCCTTTATTATCTCCAATCATCCGGAAGATATAACTGAAGTTATACTTAAAAGGATGGAGAGGGGTGTTACGGTTCTGAAAGGTTATGGCGGATACAGTGGCAAGGAAAAGAATATTTTACTGGTAACAATCAGCCGTTCAGAACTGACCAGGTTAAAGCGAATGATCTATGAAATTGATCCCAGGGCTTTCGTTATTTTAATCAATGCTCATGAAGTTCTTGGTGAGGGGTTTAAAGACTGGTAATACTGATTATGGTAGGCTTTAACTACCATAAAATCCCACGCTGTATTTCTTGACATGACAGGCCAAAAATTATATTCTATAAATATAAATATAAAATATAATTAGAGACCGGGGTGATAGATGGCTTGAAAAATAAAATAGTCTTGATGTTCATAATTGTAATCCTTGTTATATTTGTGGCCTATAATGGTCAGACCCGGCAGAATATAACTGATTCTTCTTATAGTATTAATACTGATGCAGGAATTAGTACTGCTGTTGAAAGCAGGGTTGCTACTCCGGGTCCATCCCCGGATGAGGAGAAAGCTTTTAAATCAGCAGCTATAACTTCAGAGGAAACGAAATTAGATAAAGTTGAAGAGAGCTCAGACAAAAAAGAGACTGTTAATGACCAGAGTGTTTCTGATGATGAGGTCGAACAGACTAATGTCAGTATTGATTCAGTATCTGGACAGGTTATAGGTGAGGGAGAAGTTAATGAAGTCAAAGTAAGCTCCATTAAAACTTCGATTTCAGAAAATAGATCTACTGAAACCGGGCAGAGAGTCCAGACAGCTAGAAAAGTTACCCTTCTGAACAACATTAAAATTCACCGGGTAAAACGAGGTGAAAATCTATGGGAAATTGCACTTAATTATAATATTGATATTGATACCCTTATTGGAGCCAATGATATTAGTGATATGAATCGAATACAACCCGGAGATAAACTAAAAATATTACCGGTAAAGGGTATCCTTTATAAGATATCCCCAGGTGAAAATTTATATGTAATTACCCGCCAGTTCGGGTTAAGTATGGATAAGATTACTTCAGCCAATAACATTAAAGACCCTGATCTGCTTAAACCCGGTGATTTATTGATTTTACCCGGGGCCAAACCGGAATTTAGTTATGAAGACAGGCTGGAGCAAAAATTACTCATGCCTGTAAGGGGACGTATTTCTTCATATTATGGTAAGCGCTGGGGTAGAATGCATGAAGGAATTGATTTTGCAGTATCAACAGGAACCACCATCCGGGCTGCCGGTAACGGTAAAGTTATCTACAGCGGCTGGGCTACTGGATATGGAAACACAGTAATCATTGAGCACCGTAAGGGGTTAAGAACCCTGTATGCGCATAATTCAAAATTGCTGGTTCACAGTGGGCAGCATGTAAGTAGAAACCAGGCTATTACCAGGTCAGGTAATACGGGGAATAGTACCGGGCCCCATCTGCACTTTGAAGTTCAGGTTAATGGGCGGCCGGTTAACCCCTTGAATTATGTAAGATAAGAGTAATAATTTAGCGAATCAAAAAACTGACAAATAATGAAATAAAAATCCCGCAGAAAGC
>JADQBU010000202.1 GCA_016278435.1 Halanaerobiales bacterium | reverse complement strand
AATGGAAAATGCTGCTATTAATGAAATTAAGGAGGCGGCAGAAATTGCTCAGGCATATGAATTTATTTCTGAACTGGAAGATGGTTATAATACAGTAATTTCTCAGGGTGGAACCAATTTATCTGGAGGGCAGAAGCAGCGCCTTGCAATTGCCAGATCCCTGGTTAGAAAACCATTGATCTATATTTTTGATGACTGTTTTTCTGCTCTTGATTTCAAAACTGATGCTAAATTAAGAAATGAGCTTAAAAAAGAAACCGTGGATTCCACAGTAATAATCGTTGTCCAGCGGGTAAGTACAGTAATGGATGCTGATCAGATTATTGTGCTTGATGAGGGGCAGATAGCTGGCATTGGCAGTCATCAGGAACTGTTAAATAACTGTGATGTATACCGTGAAATAGTTCTATCACAGTTCTCAGAGGAGGAGATAGCATGAGTGGGGATAATAACAGAAATGGTAGAAAAGGCGGTGGACGTGGTCATCACCGTGGGCCGATGATAGGTATGCCGGTAGAGAAGCCGAAGGATTTCAAGGGTACTCTGACCAGATTAGCTGGATACCTGCAGCCATATAGTTTGAATTTAATTATTGTATTAATTGCTGCAATAGCCAGTACCGTGTTTACCATTTTGAGTCCGAAAGTAATGGGTAAAGCAATTACCAGTCTTTTTACCGGATTTATGATGCATACAGGCATTGATTTTCCTTATATTACTCATATAATTTTTATTCTGGCTGGTTTATATTTGCTCAGTTCACTGTTTGCCTTCATCCAACAGTATATTATGGCCGGGGTTGCCCAGAAAACAGTCTATGACCAGAGAAGGGATTTAGATATTAAGCTAGGATACTTGCCTCTCAAGTTTTATGATAGGCATACCCATGGAGAAATTTTAAGTCGGACCACAAATGATATAGATAATATAAGCAATACACTTCAGCAGAGTATAACCCAGCTGATTACGTCTGTAGTTACACTTATTGGTGTTGCGGTGATGATGTTTACAATCAGTCCGGTCCTGACCCTGATTGTGGTAGCAACTTTACCTTTTTATATATTCATCACAAAACCGATAATTTCTCGTTCGCAGAAATATTTTAAAGACCGGCAGAAGTTCCTGGGTGAACTTAATGGCCATGTGGAAGAGATGTATGGGGGACACAAGATTATTAAGGCTTTTTCCCGGGAAGAAGATTCCATTAAAAAATTTGAAAGCTTAAATCAGGAACTTTACAATGTGGGCTGGAAAGCACAGTTCATATCCGGGATAATCATGCCTTTAATGTCATTTGTAAATAATATTGGCTATGTTCTGGTATCGGTTATTGGAGCAATATTTGTAACTGGAATGACACTTCAAATTGGGGATGTTCAGGCCTTTATTCAGTATACCAGACAGTTTACCAGACCAATCACCCAGACAGCCAATATTGCGAATATCATCCAGTCTACTGTTGCTTCAGCGGAGAGGGTTTTTGAAATCCTGGATGAAGGAGAGGAGATTTCCGATGAAGATAGTAACTTTGTGCTGGAAAATCCTGAGGGAAAAGTTGAATTTAAAGATGTCAGTTTTGGATATAATGACAATGTTACTGTCATCAATGATTTTACCCTGAAGGTTGACACCGGTCAGACGATTGCAATTGTGGGTCCGACCGGTGCTGGAAAAACGACACTTGTTAATCTATTGATGAGATTTTATGATATTGATGCAGGCAAGATTAGTACCGATAATATTGATATTAGATATTTAAGGCGGGAGAATTTGCGCAGTCAGTTCGGTATGGTTCTTCAGGATACCTGGCTTTTTAATGGTACTATCAGGGATAACATTGCCTATGGTGTTGAGGAGGCATCTGAAGAGGATATAGTTCAGTCTGCCCGTACGGCCCAGGCTGACCATTTTATCAGAACTTTACCTGATGGTTATGATACAGTTCTGAATGAAGAGGCTTCAAATATTTCCCAGGGGCAGAAGCAGTTACTGACAATTGCCCGGGTTATTTTAACAGATCCGGCTCTGCTAATTCTGGATGAAGCCACAAGTAATGTCGACTCCAGGACAGAGGTATATATTCAAAAAGCTATGAATGAGTTGATGAAGGGTAGAACAAATTTTGTTATAGCCCACAGACTCTCAACTATTCGCAATGCTGATTTAATCCTGGTCTTAAATAAGGGCGATATTGTAGAACAGGGTAACCATGAGGAACTGCTGGAGAAGAAAGGTTTTTATGCTGATCTCTACTACAGTCAGTTTCCCGAGGTAAGTGTATCTTAAAGGGTAACGTATTTTATAAGAAAACCCATAATATTTTATTATCATCTGGCCGTATAAAGCCATATGTTAATATAAAACATTATGGAGTGAAATAGATGAATCGATATAGAATTTTATCTTTTGATGGTGGGGGGATCAGGGGGGCTTTGAGTGTAACTATTTTAAAACGATTATATGAGAGGTTTCCAGAGATGATAAGAAGATGTAATCTTCTTGCTGGCACCTCAACCGGCTCCCTGATTGCTCTGGGACTGGCCCGGGGTTTAAAGCCGGAAGAAATTTTAGAACTATATTCCCGGGAAAATGCCCGCTTTGTTTTTGCACCCAGATGCTGGGGATTACTAGGTCCTAAATATAGCAATAAAAATCTCCGTGTTTTACTGGAGAAGGTCTTTCCTGAGAATCTCCGCTTGAGGGATCTGCGTAAAAAGGTAGTTGTAACCTCTTTTCAGTTAAAGGATTGTGTCGATAAAAACTGGTGTCCCGTTTTTTTCAATAATTTACCTGGTTCAGATTATATGGATATACCGGTGATAGATGCAGCTCTTGCCAGTTGTGCTGTACCGGGTTTTTTCCCTTCTTTTAAAGACTGTATAGATGGAGGAGTTGTAGCCAATAACCCCAGTGCTGTAGCAATATCTTTCGCCTTAAAGGAGCGGGTGAGAAAGATTTCTCTACTATCACTGGGTACCGGTTACCGGCCTCAAAGAATAATTGTGAATACAAAAAGATGGGGAGTGCTGGAATGGTTGACAGAGTTATTTCCAGTAATGACCGATGGAGCTAACCGGGCTGATACGATGGTAAGTTCAAATATTCTTGGTAATAACTTTTATAGAATTAATCCTTTATTAAATGAAGATATTTCCCTTGATGACCACAGGAAAATTCCAGATCTGATTAAACAGGGTCAAAACCTGGAACTGGAAAATGCAAAGAGATGGATTAAATATAAGTGGTATTAAATATTAGCCTGGTTAATCCTCCTGTGAAATTTATGGTTATTATTAGTATAGTTTATAAATAAAAATTAAATACCTGATACTTTAACAGGAGGGGAAAAAACTGGAAAATATTATTAATGATCTTTTTATTAAGTTAAATAACCCAGAATATCTGTTAAAACTATTTTCAGTAATGTTTATTGCTATTACAGCTAAATTTGTAATAAATTTTATCACAAAAAATTTGATACTTATTTTGTCCAGAACAAATATTAAAACAAGTGAAACAGATTTTTTTAAAAAAGTCGTTGAACTGGTTCTCTGGTTTCTATTTGCTGCCCTGATCTTTAAAATTATTGGCTTTTCAGAACTGGCCCTGATTATGGGTGGAGCTTTTACGGCCATTACAAGTATCATTATTCTGAAGTTAACCTCTGATTTATTTATCGACATAATAGCCGGGATTCTTATTTTATCAGACAGTAATTTAAAAACTGGAAAGAGGGTAAAATTTAGAAGAATTGAAGGGGAGATTATCAGTATTGGTATCAGAAAAACAAAATTGAGGGATTGTAGAAGAAATATTCATATTATACCCAACCATGTAATTGATAAAGAAGTGATTATCTTACCTGATCAAGATTAAAAGGCCAGCAGAAAAATTCTGCTGGCCTCAACCTGTTATTCTTTAATTTTACAGACCATAACTGGTTGTCCCAAATTGGTTAATCCCACTTTGACGGTTCATTGCTGACTGGTTGGTACTGGATACAGGGTTACTATAATGCTGGGTACCCTGACCTGTACTCAGGTTCCCAGTGGAAGTACTTGAAACGGGATTAAAGTAGTTCTGGGCTGCATTACCACTGGTATACTGGCCTTGACCGGCATAGTTTCTTGAATACTGACCAGCATTGTTTGTCATGCCTGGATTAAAACTATATCCTCCAGTTCCGGCTTCATAGAAGTTTCCCGGGGAAGTGAATTGACCCTGTGAAGGAAACTGTCCAATGTTGCGAGCAATCTGTTCAGTTTCATTGAGCTGCTGATTGATCTGATTAACCAGGGAACTAAAATTCTGTCTAACTTGTCTGAGATTGTTTTGCAAGCGCATAACTTGATCCATTTTTATTTTTACCCCCTTTTATTTGGTGTTCACTATTAGTATGTACTTTAATTAGATATTTATTTATTTTATGTAATTGTTTAAATTTAAAAATTTATGGTAATTTATGAATAGACAGGGGAGATGAATATTAATAGAGTACAATGCAGTCCGGTCAATATTTAAGAATAAAATTTTAATTGAAATTAGGTTTAAAGATATGATAAGATTAAAAATAATTGCAATATTAGAGCAGAAATAATCGAAAAAGGGGTGAATAGAATCAAAAAATACTGGCATCTGGTCTCTTTCCCCATGATATTTTTTACTGTCTGGCTATGGTCATTTCCACATTATCTGTTATTCCAGTTGGGATTCTGGCGGATAAAAGAGGAAGAAAATACTTGATTAATATTGGCTTAAGTCTGGCTGGTATGGGATTTTTAATTATGTTGGTACAGGGTGATTTTACTAGATGGCATTAGAGAAGTATTTATTAACACCCCGAGAAAAAGAGATAGTAAAACTCCTACTTGCCGGAAAGGATACTTCTCAAATCACTGAAGAATTAATCATATCTTATAACACTTTAAAGACCCATTTAAAAAATATATATAAAAAAACAGATACGAGTGGTCAGCTTAATTTAATCCTGCTGGTCTGGAAGGAAACACAGTAAAAATAGCCTCATTTTTAAAATCACCCATATGGGTGATTTTTTTTTACTCCTGGATTTTATATAATTTTTATATGGTATTCGATATTTATCTGTTTTTATCAAATATTGTTGAAAGGAGGTTCAGTTTCTATTTATTTTGCATAATAATATTTTTTGGAGGAGGATGAATATGAAATATTTTAGAACAAAACTAATTACTGGATTAATATTAATTTTTGTAGTTAGCTTGATTACTGCCTGTAGTAATTCCCACAGTAATACTGAACCAGTAGTTAAAACAGTAATAGATAGTATTGAAGAATTAAATAGTGCCTTGAATTCGGATACAGATAAGATTGATTTTGCTGCTGATATTACTGGAGATGCTGTTATCAATGATCGGGGCGAGGATTTAATAATTGATTTAAAAGGGTTTACACTTACAGGAAGCTTGACAGTTAATTCTGATAGTAACAGTTAGTGGGAGTAATAATTTAATTCAGATGGGAAATAACGCCAGTGTACCTGGTGATATAAATCTTGATGGTGATAATAATTCGGTTGAGGCCGGCAGTCAGTTTTACTCAGCTAATGATGTAATTACAAATCCGTCCAGTAGTGGGAATGAAATATGGACAGTAAGCTTAAATGCTCCAACACTACAAAATACAGATAGCGGTGTTACGGTCAGCCATTCCTATAATCTTGAATTTCATTATACTACTGATGGTAGTGAACTGGTATCAGAAATCTTGATGCTGGTATCTACAGGGTTGGATTAAATTCTGAACCACAGGAAGAATGGATTGAAATCAGGGTTGAAAACGGTCGGTTGGTTTATATTAACCCACCATTTTAATCAGTTAATCTGACGAAAAACTTAATTATGTATTTATTAAAGGAGCAGTATTGACTGCTCCTTTAATTTTTACTACAGGAGTAAGTGATTTTTAAATATTAATTCTAAATAGCAATATTACAGAAATTATTTATAGCAAATAAAGCAATCAAAAGAACACAAAATGCAAGTGCTTGTTTTATGATATATTTATCAGTTATGGTTTGAGGGGTGTTATAAAGATGGAAATGTATTATGAAGAGGTTTTAAAATATTTATATCCCTGTCTTTTATGTAATATAAGCCTGAAAGCATATTCAAATGAAAAGGTCAGTGTTTTTAAAGCTAATAATATATTTACAGAAGCTGTAGATTTTGAATGTGGAAAGTTTTCAATTTATTATAAGAATATACATCCACAGGAAAAGGATAATCAAAAACATCTAAAGACAATTAATTCAATTAATTTTTTGGGCCAGCGATATTTGCCGACAGTTAGCAAATTGGTTTATGTCAAAGGAGATAAAATTCTTTTAAAAAGAAATATTATTCCAGATTTCTATTTATTTAATCTATTTAATCAATTTACTATAGAAACTATTAACAGGCAGACCGGTTATGAGTGTATTTTGCAATCCATTGATATCCAGATTCTAATCTTATTATTAAGAATAATTTCAAAAAATTTCAAAGACAAAAAGAGTAAAATCTATTTTAATCAGGAAATTACAGACAGGATAATGAAGAGGTTAATAAATTTCCGGCTTGATGATTTAATCTTTAATGAGAAAGCAAGACAGGTAAGTTACAGCCGTTATCACCATACAATTAATTGCAAAAAATTATGGTCTTTATTTAAGTATTCAGATCAATCATTAATTAAATTATGCTTTAAAATTGATTTAGAAGAAAAAAACTTTATATTAATATATTTCAAGTAAGACAGCGAAAAACTGGCTGTGGAGTTCGCTCCTCCTTTCCAGAAAACAGGGGAAGAAATTTATCTTAATCGTAAGGTGGAAAGATGGAAAAGTAGTATAGAGATGGATGGAAGAACTTTAACAATTGAGTATTTTGTTGACCGGGAATTAAGGGCAATACTCCAGACTATTTATAATGAAAATATTGCTTCCCGGGCAGTAAAGATAGAAATCGGGGCACTTTCTGAAGATATTTTCGGGTTAGCTGATGATTATACTTTATTTTAATTATTACCTATCTTTCGATATACGGAAGGGTATGGTCAGAACACATTAAATTGGCGACAAATTAATCCTTATATGTATATAAAAGTTGTGAAAGGTAGTATGAGTTCGGCCAGTAAACCTGAAAAGTTTTAATGGAAATATTTAATAAATATTAAAAAAGACGGCAGGTGGATACTGCCGTCTTTAAATGGGGAAGACTCTACAGTAGAATAAACACATAGTTGCATAATTTTATTTTTTGTTGTCTGTTTACTATTAATATTTTAAATAGTGTTATATCCTAAAATAATAGATACTTTATTTATATTATTGCAGAAATGGGGTATAAAGATGTCTGTTGAAATTATAAAAGATCTCTGCCGGGGATGCAAAAAATGTGAACATGTCTGTCCTAATGATGCTATAAAAATTCATGATAAACCTCCGGTAGACCCAGATAAATGTGACGATTGTGAAGACTGTGTATTTAGTTGTTTAAATGGAGCCATTATCGGTGGCAAATAAAATTATCCCATATTATTTGCTGGTGTCAGTGGAATTCTCCCTTCAATTTTACCGTATTTGTTCATATTACCGATTAAATCGGTTTCTTTCATTAAAATTTCAAGGGAAGTAATCTCATATCATTGTTTATTATGCTATCCTTTAAAGCCTGGTTGTGGATTGCCCCGTTTATCCTTCTTCATCTTCCTCTGGACGGTCTGGGCCATATTCTTTGTAAACAAGCAAGATATTTCTCAACTCAAAGAAAAAGATATTTGAAGATATCGTGGAACCAGTTATTACATCTACAGCAGGGTCAAATGTTTCATCCAGGGTCAGGCCGTAATATTTCTGCAGGTATTCTTCCTGTTGTAATTCAGGATGATGTTCATTGACATCAAGCGGTTTCCATTTTAATATTTTGACTTCAGGACTGACTACTGCAATCATATCTTCGGGATGTTGATAAATTATCTGGCTAATCCAGGTTCCATAACCGATAAGCTGTCCATCCTTTTTTAATGCAACGAATGGATATTTAACTTCATTACTTTCTGGATACTGAACTTCACCTACTTCATCTGCCTCAACCAGTGTTTTTAAAGCTTCTTTATAATCATCTACTGACCTGTTGGTACTGAATTCATCAGTAAAGATTTTATTATCTGCTGAAGCAACCTCATTTTCATTAGTGTCAGTATTGTCCTGATTTTCTGTGTCATTTTGATTTTGACAACCGACAGCAAAAGTAATAATCAAAATAACTACCAGCAGTACGGAAATTTTTCTTTTCAAAATATAACCCCTTTCAAATAGTTTTTTATTATTATGCCAGAATACAACATAAAATATTATGGTTATTTTAAAAAGGAGCAGATGATAACTGCTCCTTCAGATAATTTTTATGCAAATCCCGGTACACAGATTTTCTGCCCTACTAATAAAGCATCTGGATTTACACCGGGATTAGGCTGAATTAGTTCATCTACAGAAATACTGAACCTTCGGGCTATATTATAAAAAGTATCTCCGGCCTGGATGGTGTAACTTCTGGCATCTTCAGGACAATTTACTGGAGGTGTTGTAACAGGTATACAGATTTGCTGTCCGACTTTTAAGTTATCAGGATTTATTTCAGGATTGGTAGAAACCAGAGCTGATACTGTTGTGTTATACCTGCT
>JADQBU010000229.1 GCA_016278435.1 Halanaerobiales bacterium | reverse complement strand
CTACTCGGGGAGCCATTTTATTTTCTATCCATAAACTTAAAAAAAACAATTAAGAGCTAAAAATAGCTCCCCTTATCAGTAGCAGTTAAGAGAAAATATTTCTCTATCTACTCCAGGGGGAGTTATTTTATTTTTAGCAAGTTATACTTATAATTAATTATTGATTCAATGTAATATTAAATTGTAAAAATAATTTAGAAAAATAAAATGTAAAAAAGAGAAGATTCATAGAAAGAATATCAATAAAGACCCAGTAAGTTCCCTGCCATAATGACCACTCCAACTGCCAGAACTATTTTGACTAATTTTTCGCCTTTATTTACAGCCAATGTACTGCCCAGCCAGGCTCCCAGGGAATTACCGACAGCCAGGGTTAACCCCATTATCCAGTCTATCTTACCATTAACAATGAAGATAAATAGAGAAAAGAATGTATAAAAAGTAATAATAAAGACCTTTAAACTGTTGGTCTTAACCAGTGAAAAACCGGTTAATAAAGTTATAGATCCGATTATAAAGTAACCGACCCCGGCCTGAATAAACCCTCCATATATACCAACAAAGAATAGTAATATTACAGAGATAATTCTTCTTTTTCCTGTTAATTTTTCGATTATTTTATCCGATTTCCGGCTAGGATTCCAGATTATTAGTATTACCATTATGATCATAACTACTGCCAGAATTGTATTGAAGGTATCATCGGGTAGGGTAATGGCCAGGTTAGCTCCGATAATGGACCCCACTACTGCTGGAATAGCAAACAGTAGTCCCAGTTTATAATCAAAGTAGCCTTTATGTTTAAAATTACCTAAAGCCGTTATGTTTTGGATAAGGATAGCTATTCTATTTGTACCATTAGCAACAGCTGAAGGAAGACCTAAAGTTATAAGCAAAGGCAGGGTTATCAAAGAACCGCCACCGGCCAGGGTATTAATAAAACCTGCTGCTGTACCGGCTAGCAGTATTAAAAGCGTGTTAAGAATTGACATTTATCTATCCTCCCTGTAAAATTATAATCAGTATCTTAATAATATCATATTTTAATAAAATGACAAGTTATTCATATTATTGAATTTATATATTCAATATCTAGCTAAATAAATCAATTATTATAGTATATGCATAAAAAGGGGGATCTTGATTGAAAACAAACTTAGTTTTAATGAGATGACATATTTGCATTGTTAAGGATAGTTAGTATAATATATATATGAGGAGGAGAACTTCAATGGGATTGGCAGAAAAAAGGAAAAAGGCAGCAGAGTATATAAAAGGAAATTATTCATTTGATACCAGTATCGGATTGATTCTTGGCTCAGGTCTTGGTGACTATAGTGCTGAGCTGGAAGATTCCATAAGTATTCCCTTCAGTGATATTCCGTATTTTCCTGTCTCAACAATAGAGGGACATAGTGGAGAGCTTGTGCTAGGACAAAAATATGGTAAGCATATAATTGCCATGAATGGTAGGGTACATTTTTATGAAGGATATACTATGAAAGAAGTAGTTTTTCCGGTCTGGGTTATGAAGGAACTTGGGGTTGAAAAATTGATAATTACCAATGCCGCAGGTGGTTTAAATCAAACCTTTAGACCGGGTGATATCATGATTATCAGAGATCATCTAAATTTTATGGGGACAAACCCCCTTATTGGAAAAAATGATAAGGAAATTGGTCCCCGTTTTCCAGCTATGACAGAAGCTCATCCCCACGAATTGATCGAACTTGCTGAAGCGGCAGCAGAAAATATTAATCTTCATATCATGAAAGGCGTTTATCTGGCAATTACAGGTCCTGTTTATGAAACAACTGCTATGAGTAAATTCCAGCGCCTGATTGGAGCAGATGCAGTAGGCATGTCCACAGTTCCTGAATTAATAGCTGCAACCCATGCCGGACTGAAAAATCTAGCGGTTTCCTGTATCACTGATATTGTTAAGGATAATCCTGGTGAAGCCCTTACCCATGAAGAAGTTATTGCAGTGGCGCAAAGGGTAAAGCCGGTTTTTAAAAAGTTAATGGATGAGATAGTTAAGATGATCTAACTGCTATAATAAAAATTTAAAGCAAATAGATAAGGATGCAGATTAATTATCAGGAAAATCAATAATAATCAGGGTAAAACCCGGAAATTATCATAAAAGATAGTTACCGGCAGTCAGGGCAAAATCCATAGAATTCAAGTCTGTGGTTTTCTGCTTTGAAATTAGTATCTTCATTTACTTTTTCATTGAGATCATGGAAACATGGTAATTCAAGGTCAAAGACCTGTTCACATTTTTTGCAGTGAAAGTGGTAATGGTTTTCTGGATTTCCGTCATAACGGCTGTATGTGCTCCCATAATCAAGCACCATTATATCTTTATTTTTAGCCAAAACGTTTAAATTGCGGTAGATTGTGCCCAGACTGATATTGGGAATCTCTTTTTTTACTTGCTCATATATCCAGTCTGCAGTTGGATGAATAGTAGTATTTTTTAATACCCTGAGGATTGCTTTTCGTTGTTTGGTCATTCTTGTTTTTGGCTTATTATTCATTTTAATCCTCCTAGTTTTATTAGTATCGATAATAGTTTCTATTAGCAATAATTACTAGTTAAATAGTATCAGAAATTTAATGTTACGTCAAGTTAATTAAAAATAAATTGATTTGAAACGATTTTTAGGAAGGTGATAAAAATATGTGTTCAAAAAAGAAAAAAAGAATTTTAACCGGAGACCGTCCTACCGGCAGACTACATCTTGGTCATTATGTAGGAAGTCTCCAGAACAGAGTAAATTTACAGTATAAATATGATACATTCTTAATAATTGCAGATGTCCAGGCCCTGACTACTAATTTTGAACAACCAGAAAAATTATCAGAAGATGTCAGGCAGGTAGCCAAGGATTATCTGGCTGTAGGTATCGATCCAGAAGAAACTACTATTTTTGTGCAGTCCCTGGTGCCAGAGATTGCTGAACTGACAATTTTTTATTCCATGATTGTGACAGTCAACCAGCTAAAGAGAAACCCAACAATAAAATCCGAATCAGCTCAGTATGGGTATGATGATATGACCTATGGTTTTTTAGGTTATCCAGTAAGTCAGGCGGCCGATATTACATTTTGCAAGGCTCATCTGGTCCCTGTGGGAGAAGACCAGTTACCACATATTGAACAGACCAGAAAAATTGTCCGGAAATTTAACCAGATGTATGCTACTGTTTTTCCTGAGCCGGAAGCACTTGTAAGTGATTTTCCCCGCCTTGTGGGATTGGATGGACAGAGTAAGATGAGTAAAAGTCTTAACAATGCAATATATCTTAATGATTCCCGTAAAGAAGTTAAGGAAAAAATATCTCAAGCTGTAACTGACCCGGCAAGAATTAGAATCGATGATCCCGGCCATCCAGAAGTCTGTACTGTATTTGAGTATCATAAAGCCTTCAACAAAGAAAATGTCAAGGAAATTGAGGAAAATTGCCGGGGGGGTAAGATCGGTTGTGTAGCATGCAAAAAACAGCTTGACGGAGCTATCAATGATTTTCTGGATCCTTTTAGAGAAAGAAGAGTAAAATATATAAATGATCCTTCTTTAGTAGATGATATTTTAATAAGTGGTACCAGGAAAGCCCGTGAAATTGCTGGAGAAACAATTGCAGAAGTTAGAGAAGCAATGAAAATAAACTATTTTAATGAATAAATCAATGTATTCTTTAGTAATTATGTAGAAAGAAAGTTTTTGAGGGGGATTATAAGTTGAATAAATTGAGGTTAGGTATTATTTTTGGTGGTAGATCACAGGAACATGAAGTTTCAATAATGTCTGCCCGGTCTGTTTATGAAAACATAAATAAGGATAAATATGAAATAATTCCTGTTGCTGTCAGCAAAGAAGGATACTGGTTACCTCCGGGGCTTTCAGGCAAAGTCTTGAGTGGAGAAGATGAGAAAATTTCTGTTGGTGATAGCTCGTATTCAGATATTGCTGATAGTCTTGCAAATTTTTTAACCCGTGATTTTGATCTTGTTTTTCCCCTTATACATGGTCCTTTTGGAGAAGATGGTAAAATTCAAGGATTTCTGGAGATGCTGGGTATTCCTTTTATTGGTACAGGTGTTTTAAGTTCTGCAATTGGCATGGATAAAGGTAAAATGAAAGAGATATTTGCATATTATCATCTACCACAGGCCCGGTTTATGGTATTCCGGGAAGCTGAAATTAAGCAACAAGGCTTTGACTGGCTTGATAAAAAGATTAAAGAGGATACAGGTTATCCCTGTTTTATAAAACCGGCCAATATGGGATCAAGTATCGGGGTAACCAAGGTTAATAGTAGTGATAATCTTGGTACGGCGATTAATGAGGTCTTTGAGTTTGACAGGAAAGCCATTGTAGAGGAGTATATCAAGGGAAGAGAAATTGAATGCTCTGTACTGGGTAATGAAGATATTGAGGCTTCATTACCGGGAGAGATCAGGCCTAAACATGAATTTTATGATTATGAAGCAAAGTATAAGGATGAAGCTACCGAATTAATAATACCAGCTCCTTTAGATGAAGATACTGTCAAGGTAGTCAGGGATTTAGCTGTCAGGGCATTTAAGGCTATTGATGGTCAGGGGTTTGCCCGGGTAGACTTCTTTTTAAAGGATAATAAACAGGTTCTCTTAAATGAGATTAATACAATCCCTGGTTTCACCAGATATAGCATGTACCCTAAATTATGGGATATTACTGGTCTTTCATACAGGGATTTGATAGATAAGCTGGTTGAACTTGCTTTAAAGAAATAGTCATTGTTTTAAAAAAAGGAACAGGATTAACATGGGTGATTTAAATAAAAATATTGAATTAAATATAATGCATGTAGATATGGATGCTTTTTTTGCTTCTGTGGAGCAGTTGGATGACCCTTCTATTAGAGGGAAACCGGTTATTGTAGGGGGAACAGCTCTGGGAAAAAGGGGAGTTGTATCAACAGCCTCCTATGAAGCCCGGAAATATGGAGTACATTCAGCTATGCCAATAATTAAAGCTAAAAAGTTATGTCCACATGGGATTTATGTTCCGGGGCGACATCACCGGTATGCAGAGATTTCAGATAATATTTTTGAAATATTTTATAATTACACACCGCTGGTTGAAAAGATTTCGATTGATGAAGCATTTCTTGATTTAACCGGCTGTCACCGTTTATTTGGTGATACAATCTCTATAGGGAAAAAAATAAAAAATGAAGTAAAAGAAAGAACCGGTTTAACAGCTTCAGTTGGTATTGCTCCCAATAAATTTATGGCCAAAATGGCTTCTGATATGGAAAAACCTGATGGTTTTGTTGTTATAAAATCAGATGAAATTGATAAAATCCTTATTCCTTTACCGGTTGGTAAGCTATGGGGGGTAGGCAAAAAAACAGAAAAAATCCTGCGGGAGAAGGGGATTAAAACAGTAGGTATGTTGCGAAAAATTCCCCGTTCTGATCTGGAAAAGATGTTTGGTAAGCTTGGTTTGCGTCTTTATAATCTGGCCCGGGGGATTGATAATAGAAACATTGAAAGCTTTTCTTCTGTAAAATCAATCAGTCATGAGGCTACCTTTTCCAGCAGTCTTGAAGATATTGATAAGATCTATGCAGTTTTATTGGAGCTAAGCCAGAAAGTTGTCAGACGGTTAAGGAAAAAACAGATGAAAGGTAGTACAGTATTTATAAAGATTAGATATGATAATTTTGAAACATTTAACAGGAGTCTTACTCTAAAAAACCCGGCAGACGATGTTGACACAGTTTACCGGGTGGGCAAGAGTTTAATGGAAGAAAATAATCTTTTTAAAAAGCCTGTACGATTGGTCGGCATTGGTCTTGAGAGTTTAACAGATAAGAATCAACAGCAGCTATCATTATTTTCTTCATCTGATTCTGAGGAAAGGCTGTCAACAACGATTGATAATATCAAAGATCGTTTTGGTGAAAAAAGTATAAGACGAGCGAGAAATTTATATTATGAGGTATATGAACAAAAAAATAAGCAGGATTAAAGGGGACCAATCAATTTGTTTTGATTGGTCCTTTTATTTTTTGCTCTTCTTGAATATATTTAGCCACTTAAATAAAGAAGGAAACTTAAACCCTCCACCTATCGTTTTAGTATGTTCATCACTTTTATCTTTGTTCCGTGTCCAGGCAAAAAAGAAATCTATCTTCACTTTAAAAGCCCTCCTTTTTAATTATTCTATGAACAATACGCATAAAATGTGAATCTATTTTTATAAAATTAAGGATTTAGTAATTTTTTAAAAATATAATTAAATATTTCCTATTTTAGTTGTAACAAGGCCCGATACCTGTTCTTATATTAATAATATAGTCCCGTTGTAAAAAATATATTAATAATAAAAAGGATTTTTTTCATTAATAACGAATATTAAAAATAGAGTGGTGTATTGTGGTGGAAAGTGGTAGATTAGTGTCAAAGGGTGATTTGCTATGTTTATGGGAGAATATCAACATAATATGGATGCCAAGGGCAGGGTGATTGTTCCTGCCAAATTTCGGGAAAGCCTGGGAGATAGTTTTGTCGCCACCAGGGGATTAGATAATTGCCTATTTGTATATCCTATGCATGAGTGGAGTATATTAGAAGAAAAATTAACTTCTCTCCCTATAACAAGCAAAAATGCCCGTACGTTTGTCCGCTTTTTCTTCTCTGGGGCTACTGAATGTGATCTGGACAAACAGGGAAGGGTTTCTATCCCGGCAAATCTACGGAATTATGCTGGTCTGGAGAAAGAAATTGTTGTTATCGGACTGGCCAATCGGATTGAACTCTGGTCGAAGGAGAAATGGGATGAATATATGGAAGCAGCTGAAGATGCTTCTGAAGATATCGCAAATGCCATGGAAGAACTGGGGATTTAACTCTGGATTAAATAATTTTAGTTGGTGATAAAAAATATGTTTACTGAACATAAACCTGTTTTATTAGAAAAAACTATAGATTACCTGCAGTGTAAGCAGAATAGAATTTATCTGGACGGGACTCTGGGCCGTGGAGGCCATACAGAAGCTATTTTAAATGAAATTGGAGATACAGGTCTTGTGATTGGAATCGATCGTGATCTCAAGGCAATTAAAGATGTGAAGAAAAAGTTTTCTAAATATAATAATTTAAAGCTTGTTCATGACAATTTTATTCATATTCCAGAAATTCTGGAGGAATTACATATAAATGCTGTTGATGGTATGATATTTGATCTGGGAATTTCTTCACCCCAGGTAGACAATCCGGACCGGGGTTTTAGTTATCAAAAAGAAGGTCCTCTTGATATGAGGATGAACCGGGAGCAGTCCATAACAGCAGCCGATATTGTTAATAATTACACAGAATCAGAATTAACCCGGGTTATCAGTGAATACGGGGAAGAAAACTGGGCTTCAAGAATAGCAGAATTTATTGTTAATTCCCGCAACCGGGAGAGGATTGATAGAACAGATCAGCTGGTGGAGATAATTAAAAATGCTATTCCTGCATCTGCCAGGAGGACAGGAGGTCATCCGGCTCGGCGTACCTTTCAGGCCTTGAGAATTGAAACCAATAATGAACTGAAACAGCTGAAGTCAATGATCTCTGAAGCTGTAAAGTGTTTGAAACCAGAAGCAAGAATCTGTATTATAAGCTTTCATTCGCTGGAAGATAGAATTGTTAAACATACATTCAGGGAACTGGCCCGGGACTGTATCTGTCCCCCTGATTTACCTATCTGTACCTGTAATCATCAGGCGGAGATAAAGGTCATTACCAGAAAACCGGTAACTGCTGACAGTAAAGAAATTAAAGAGAATCCAAGGGCAAGGAGTGCAAAATTAAGAGTGGCGCAAAAGGTTCTAAAATGAAGGGCAGGTGAATAAGTTGATACAGAAGCAGCATATTTATAATAGAAGTTATTCTGAAAAAAGTAAAAATAAAAGGAAACATTCAACTGGGGATGTTCTTCTTTATGTAGTCTTTTTATTGATTGTAGGATTTATACTAAGTTTATATATTGGCCAATCAGTAAAAATTACTCAATTAAATTATGAATTGGACAATTTGAAAGAAAAAATAACAGAATTAGAGGAGAAAAATAATGAGTTTACTATTGAGTTGGCCCAGAAGTCTTCACTTGCCAAGATAGAACAGGTTGCCCGGCAAAAAATACATATGGTTGAACCGGAAAATACAGAAGTTATCGTTTTAAATAATGAAAATGAGCAGACTCAACCGGCAGAAAATAACAATGAAGGGAAAATGTATGTTTTTCAAGTTATTAATGATATAATGAAAAGGGTCAACACGGTAATGGCCGATTCTCCTCATTAGGAGGCATTGTATGCAAGGGAAATCACAATTGAGGTCTAAAAAAAGAATTATTTCCGTATTTATAATTTTATTAATAATTACTATTGCCCTGGCTTTTAGACTGCTCTGGATTCAGGTTGTTAACAGTGAGTTTTATCAGAAAAAAGCCCTGGAACAGCGGCTACGGTTATTGAAAGTGGAGCCCAAAAGAGGGATAATATATGATAGAAATGGCAAGAAACTGGCCGTCAGTGCAAGCAGTGAAACGGTAGTCGCTATTCCCTATGAGATCAGCGACCCCCAGAAAACAGCTCAAAAACTGGCGGCAGTTTTGGATATGGACTACAACGATGTTTATAAATTAATTACACGGAAGGCTTACGCAGTATATGTTAAAA
>JADQBU010000094.1 GCA_016278435.1 Halanaerobiales bacterium | reverse complement strand
AATAACTGACTGAAAGCAATTATCCGGAGATAGGAAATACCCATCTGCATGACCTGGTCAGAGATAGCGAATACCTGCATAATCTGCTCTGCTAAATAGTATGTAAAAAACAGTACTGTGGAGCCGATAATCAGATTAAGCGTAATATTTTCTCCCATAATTTTGTTTAATCTTTGATAGTTATTTTCTCCGTAACTTCTGGCAGTCATTGCTGTCGCACCGGCATTGAAAGAAGAAAAGATAAAGATCAGGGTAAAGACTATCTGGTTGGCAAATCCCACTGCTGCCAGTCCTTCTTTGCCTATCATTCTACTGATCATTAAAGTGTCTGAGAGACCGAGCAGGGTATTTAATCCCATTTCAAGGATGGCCGGCAGGGCCAGGATAAATATGTCCTTGATTCTTGTTTTGTTTTCCATCGATAAAATAGCTTCCATATATTAAACACCTCAATTATGATTTAAACTGTGCTCAACAATATGTTTGAAACATACATAGAACACTGGATATAATCCCATATCCAGGATGGCTGGTAGAGTAAGATTAAAAATATGTATCTTATCAGAAAAGATATACCATAATATCATAACATAAAAGCAGTCTGGAATAAAGCGAAAAATTCGATGGAATAATATAATTACTGGAGTAATAATATTATACCGGGGTGGATAGACAATGGATGAAGAAGAACTTAATAATAGAGAAATCAATAAAAAAATCCTAAGAAAAGTGGAGGAATTATCTAAACAGGTCCAGGGAATTACTCTGGCTGAATATGTGGAAATGATCCGGTCACCGCGGAGAATGATTATAATTAATTTTCTATCTGGTCTGGCCCGCGGTCTGGGAGTAGCCATCGGGGCAACTGTACTGGGTGCCATGTTCCTTGTTATTCTGTTTAGACTTGGTCAGATGAATCTACCGCTGATCGGGGCCTTTATCGCACGGATAATTAAGATTGTACAAACATATTTGTAACCACCGGTAACTAATCATTTTACCACATACATATGCAGGAGAGAGGAAAAATTTCGTAAAGTATAACCACATAGGTATTCCAACAACAGTGGGTGTAACAGTAGCTTTTATTGAGGTTAACGGAGCACCTGTAGAGTTAATGCATTACAGCGGATAACAATTAACATAAACATATTATCCCACATAGATTATAATTAGTAAAATATAGGTGGTGATAATATGAATAGATTAGATCCGGATAAATTATCGGTCGAATATAAACCTGGGGTTACTCCGGTTTCTCCCATAATTCCAAGGCGTTACACCCTGACTCATTCTGATGAGACCGCTGAACTATTTTTAACAATCGGACCTGAATATGATTATTCGAATATAAATCCGATGAGGGATGAGGTGCTGGGGGAATGGCGTTTTAGAAATGATAGGTATATATTTTTCGGCAGAGTTTATGTAAATGGGGAGTTTGGTCCGATAGAGGCCGGAATCCGGAACGAGATATTTATAAGAGAATTACCCCTGGCTTTAGAGGCCATTAGATATAGCGACAGGGAGTTTTTTAGATATAATAAATTTTTAACAGATGCAAATATATATATTTATTTTGAATCTTCTTATCCTAAATATGACCGGGTTGATTACTGGGGTACCTTTGAAGATTATTATAATGGATATTGAAGGTCAGTATATCGACAAATGTTTGGGAAAGTTACTGGCTATACAAACAAAGGCACCATTTTATCTCCAGTACTATTTATTCTGCCCGGGGCTAAAAAATACAGCTCAATTGTTTTATCTTGCCTGATATGTTAAAATTATAAAGGGGTAAATTATGGTATATTTATTATTAATTCTTATCGTTGTCTTCGATCAATTATTTAAATATCTGGTAATTTCAAACTTTAATCCCGGTGAGAGCTTACCGGTAATTAATAACGTCTTTCACCTGACTTATGTGCAGAATACCGGGGCAGCCTTCGGGGTTCTCCGGGACCGCAGTGATCTGTTTATCCTGATTACTTTAATAGTTATTATCGGTCTATTTTATTATTTTAGAAGGATGAAATATAATGACAGCTGGTTTAAACTGGCCTCCGGTCTGGTTCTCGGGGGTGCTATTGGAAATCTGATCGACCGCATCAGGCTGGGATATGTAGTGGATTATCTTGATTTCAGGATCTGGCCTGTCTTTAATCTGGCCGATTCGGCGGTTGTTGTGGGCACAATTCTGCTGGTTATTTATCTCTGGAAGGCTGGTGCGGAAGAAAGGGATAAAGAGTACGAGATTGGAGAATAGTTGGACAGGCTCAAGGAGAGAAATGCAGGCAAGTGAGGTGGTGAAGAAAATGGAAGAGGAAAGAACCTTTAATATAGATATAGAGGATGAAGGAGAAAGAGTAGATAAATTCCTGGCTGGCAAGAATGAGGAGATGTCCCGTTCCTATCTGCAGAAACTTATAGACCGGGACCTGGTCAAGGTCAATGGGGAATCGGTCAAGTCCAGCTATATAATACAGCCTGGTGATATGATCAAGCTAATCATACCTCCTCCAGAAGAACCTGACATTAAACCTGTAGAGATGGACCTGGATATAATTTATGAAGATGAGGATATTATAATAGTTAATAAACAACCAGGAAGAATAGTCCATCCCGTACCTGGTAATAGAGAAAAAACCATGGTCAACGGTCTTTTAGCATATACAGATGACCTGGCGGGGATTGCCGGGGTCAGGAGGCCGGGGATCGTTCACAGGCTGGACAGGGATACTTCTGGTGTTCTGGTGGTAGCCAAGAATGATCAAGCCCACCGCAATCTTGTAAATCAGTTTAAAAATAGAGATACCAAAAAAATCTATCAAACAGTGGTCAAGGGTAAATTTCCCTATAAAGTAGGTGAAATAGATGCTCCGATAGGTAGAGATCCGGAACACAGAACCAGAATGGCAGTGACTGAAAAGAATAGTAAACGGGCAGTGACATTGTTTAAGGTTCTGCAGTATTATCAGGATTATACCTACCTGGAAGTAGAACTGAAAACCGGAAGAACCCATCAGATCAGGGTTCATTTCTCTCATTTGGGACATCCAGTAGTGGGAGATAAAAAGTACGACGGTCAGACTGAGGATGTACTGCAGGTTGAAAGACAGTTATTACATGCCTATATTCTGGGATTCAACCACCCCGGTACTGGTGAATGGGTTGAATTTAAAGCCGAACTACCCCGGGATTTCGAGGATGTTCTGGTAAAACTGGAAAATTCTCTGAATGGTCCTGATTCTTGTCCTGGTAGTTTTTAGGGTTTCCTGTAAATTCTAAGGGAAATATTGCTTGACACGTATTTTCTTTTGTGATAGAGTTAATATTAATAAAAATATTCCTTTTAAACTGGTCCAGTGAGATTGGTAAGGGAAGGCAATATGAACGCGAAACATCGACCCTTCTTGCTGGAGTAAGAAGGTTTTTTTATTTGCAGAGGGAGGTGTTAAAGCTGAAAGAACATGATATGAAGGTAAAAACAGAAGTTATTGATGCTGATGGTATCCACCGGGCCCTGACCAGAATTGCCCATGAAATAATTGAAAAGAATAAGGGTACGGAAGGACTTGTTTTAATTGGAATCCGGACAAGGGGAGTCCCCCTGGCTCAGAGGCTGGCCGAAAAGATTGCTGAGATTGAAGGGGAAAGATTACCGGTAGGTATACTGGATATAACACTTTACCGTGATGATCTCTCCACAATTGCTCAGAGACCGATTGTTCATAAGACTGAGATTCCCTTTGATATCACTGGGAAGAAGGTAATACTGGTTGATGATGTGATTTATACAGGAAGGACGGTCAGAGCTGCTCTAGATGCCCTGGTTGACCTGGGAAGACCTGAATCTATTCAGCTGGCTGTAATGATCGACAGGGGACACCGGGAGCTACCGATTCGACCGGATTATATCGGGAAAAACCTCCCCACCTCCCGCCGGGAAGTTGTAGATGTCAATATAATGGAAACAGATGAAAAAGAAAAAGTTTTAATTCTAGAGAGAGAAGAATAGGATGGCCCTTTAAATTGGTCCCGTGAGGCTGATAAGGGTAATGAAACTCTACTACCTTTTTATCAGCCCCTGGTAAAAAGGTTTTTTTATGTCTGAAAATATAATAAAGTTAGCAGACAAGATTAAAGGTAGAAAACCGACCAGGAAAAACGGTATGTCGTAAGACAGGTAGTCACACAAGCAAGCAGGTAATTAAACAGGAAATTTGGCTAAGAATCAGAAAATAATTTAAGTAATTTAGACACAAAGAGGGGGAAATCAAATAATGGGGTTTTTAAAACAAACACAGGAAAATATTCAGGTATTAAATAATGATGGAGTAAAAGGTGGCGAGAGACTAATCCTTGCTTTACAGCATATGTTTGCCATGTTTGGAGCAACAGTACTGGTGCCGTCATTGACAGGACTTGATCCTTCAGTGGCCCTCTTTACATCTGGACTGGGAACATTGATTTTTCATCTGATTACCAAGGCCAGGGTTCCCGCCTATCTGGGTTCATCATTTGCCTTTATTGCACCTATCATTGCAGCCAAGACCCAGTATGGTACAGGTGGAGCAATGGCCGGAGTTGTAATAGCTGGAATTATCTATATAATTATGGCAATCTTAATCAGACTTATCGGGACAGGCTTTTTCCGCAGATTATTACCACCTGTTGTTGTGGGTCCGGTAATTATCACAATTGGTCTAGGACTGGCTCCGACAGCTAAAGATATGGCTTCAGAACATATCTTAACTGCAGCTGTAACTCTTTTAATCACCGTATGTTTCAGTATTTTTGCTAAAGGCATATTTAAAGTGATTCCAATTTTGATGGGTATAATCGGTGGTTATCTCTTTGCCATGACCCAGGGACTGGTTGATTTTAAACCGGTTACTGAAGCAGCCTGGTTAGCCTTTCCCAGTTTTACATTTCCGGAATTCGCCGGAAATATCAAAGCAATTTCACTGATCGCACCGATTGCTTTTGTGACCATGGTTGAACACCTTGGAGATGTGCTGGCACTTGGTACAACTGTCAAGAAGGACTTTATAAAGGAACCTGGGTTACACCGGACTCTGCTCGGTGATGGTATAGCCACTGCACTGGCAGGATTTTTCGGTGGGCCACCGAACACGACTTACGGCGAAAATATTGGTGTGCTGGCTTTAACCAAGGTCTACAGCCCGCTTATCATTGAAATGACAGCGATTCTGGTGCTTCTGAGTAGTTTCATTCAAAAACTTGGAGTAATAATTCAGACTGTTCCCTCGGCAGTTATGGGCGGAATTGTCTTCCTCCTCTTTGGTATGATAGCCTCCATCGGGTTAAGAACCCTGGTAGAGAACAGTGTTGATTTTTCCAATAACCGCAACCTGATAATCGTATCGATTATTCTGGTAATTGGAATCAGCGGTCTGACGATCAGTGCCTCAGGGCTTGAATTTGCCGGAATGGGGCTGGCAGCCCTGGTCGGGATTATCTTAAATCTTGTTCTACCGAAGGATTTGACAGATGAACCAGATGAAGAAAACAGTGTAGAATCTGAAACAAATTAATGAGAATCCTCTGTTGGTGGAAAACTAACAGGGGATTTTTTAAAGGGGGTAAAAAAATTGAGCCTGGAGAGAAAAGACTTTCTTGGATTATATGATGTTAAGGCAGATGATATTTATCAGATTCTGGATACGGCGGAAGCTATGAAAGAAATCTTCACGAGAACTGTAAAGAAGGTACCAACATTAAGAGGAAAGACAATTGTAAACCTTTTTTTTGAACCCAGTACCAGAACTAAATCTTCTTTTGATCTGGCGGCCAAGAGATTGAGTGCTGATGTTATGAGTATATCTAAATCGACCAGTAGTGTAGTAAAAGGGGAAACCCTGCTCGATACTGCTAAAACGATGGAGGTGATGGGGGCTGATGTTGTTGTCATCAGACACAGTGTGCCGGGAGCACCTCAATTTCTGGCCAACAATATCAGGGCAAGTGTACTTAATGCAGGAGATGGGGCTCATGGGCATCCTACCCAGGCTTTGCTTGACCTTTACACCATGAGGGAGAAACTGGGAAGGATTGAAGGCTTAAAGGTCTTAATAATCGGGGATATTGGTCACAGCCGGGTGGCCCACTCCAATATCTGGGGTTTGACAGAGCTGGGGGCTGAAGTAAGGGTAGCCGGACCGGCAACACTGATTCCGGCAGAAGTTGAGAAGATGGGTGTTAAGACCTACAACAATCTGGATAAAGCATTACAGGATGTGGATGTTGTCAATATCTTAAGAATACAGCTGGAAAGGCAGGCCAGTGGTTTATTCCCATCAATCCGGGAATACAGGCATTTCTATGGGATGAATAAGGAACGCCTGGAGGAAGCAGGTAAGGATTTGCTGGTCATGCACCCCGGTCCCATGAATCGCGGTATAGAGATCGATAGTTCAGTTGCCGACAGTGAGCAGTCTGTAATTACAGAACAGGTTACTAATGGTGTCGCCATCAGGATGGCATTATTATATCTACTGGCCGGGAGGGAGATAGAAGATGAAGACCTTGCTTAAGAACGGGAAGATTATCGACCCAGTTAATGGACTGAATGGTAATTTTGATATTCTGCTCAGGGGAAGTAAGATTATCAAGATTGCTGAGAAGATTGAGGCAGAAGATAGTGAATGGAAAACCATTGATCTTGACAACAAACTTGTTATGCCGGGCTTGATTGATATGCATACCCACCTCAGGGAACCCGGTTTTGAAGATAAGGAGACGATCAAAACAGGCTGTGAAGCAGCGGCAGCTGGTGGTTTTACCACTATTGCCTGTATGCCCAATACCGATCCGGTTGCAGATAACCCGGCAACGGTTGAATATATCAAATCAAAAGCAGAAAAGGCGGCAGTAAAAGTCCTACCGGTAGGTAGTATTACCAAAAAATGTGAAGGCAAGGAACTGGCCGAGATCGGTTTTCTTTCTGAAGAAGGTGTCAAGTGTTTCTCTGATGACGGTAATCCGGTAATGAACAGTGAAATTATGCGCCGGGCTATGGAATATATCGGGAGTTTTGATTTGACCGTTATCGACCACTGTGAGGATAAGAAACTGGCCGGTGAAGGGGTTATGAATGAAGGATATATTTCTACGATTCTGGGATTGAAACCAATTCCGGCAGCAGCAGAAGAGATCATGATTGCCCGGGATTTGATTCTGGCAGAGTTAACCGGAGCTAAACTGCACATCGCTCATTTGAGCACCAGGCAGGGAATGAAACTGGTTACTGATGCCAAGGAGCGGGGAATTAAAGTTACTGTTGAAGTAACACCCCACCATCTGGTTTTAACAGATGAAGCTGTTAAGGGTTATAATCCTGATACAAAAGTAAATCCACCACTGAGAAGCAGGGAAGATGTTGAAGCATTGAAAGAAGGATTAAAGCAGGGGATTATCGATGTAATTGCCTCTGATCATGCCCCCCATACCTTTGAAGATAAACTGGGAGAATTTGATTATGCCCTGAATGGTATCTCGGGACTGGAAACATCACTTTCTCTGATACATGATAGATTAATCAGAGCGGGGGTTGTATCCTGGGAGGATATTGTCAGATTAATGGCCTTTAATCCGGCGCGGGTACTGGGGCTTAAGATAGAAGGCATCAAGGAAGGGGCAGTAGCAGATCTGACGATTTTTGACCCGGAACGGGAATGGACCGTAAAGAAGGAGAATTTCAAATCAAAGGGTAAGAATACACCTTTTGCTGGCTGGAATCTAACCGGTAAGCCTGTTTTAACAGTAGTTGAAGGAAAAATAGTTTATGACGACCGGGGTGGTAATGGTGAACTATTTTATTGATAAGTTGATTGACGGGATTGAAAAAAAGAAGAGTCACATCTGTGTGGGTCTTGACCCCCATCTGGATCAGTTACCACCATCTATGCTCAAAAATGCACTTGATAATCCGGAGTCAAAAAGGCTGGCTCTGGCCCGGGTCATCAGGATTTTCAATCAAACTATTATTGATAATATTGCTGAAGTAGCAGTGGCAGTAAAACCACAGATGGCTTTTTATGAAGTGCTCGGTAATTTCGGGATATCGGTGCTGGAAGAAACGGTCAAGTATGCAAAGAACAAGGGGTTAATTGTAATCCTGGACGGTAAACGCAATGATATCGGTTCCACAGCCCGGGCCTATGCTGAGGCTTATCTGGGAGACGGTAAGCTGGAGACAACCGGGGGAGAAGTGAAATATGCTAAAGAGGTTATAGCTGATGCCATAACCATAAACCCTTATTTCGGCTTTGATGGTATAGAACCTTTCATCAGCAGAGAGGAAAGGGGGGCCTTCCCGCTGGTCAGAACATCAAATCCGGGAGCAGGTGAGCTACAGGACCTGAAACTGGCTGATGGCAGGAAACTGTATCAGGAGGTCGGCCGGCTGGTGGAAAAGTGGGGGAAAGAAGTCCGGGGTGAGAACAATTATTCTAATCTGGGAGCAGTGGTTGGTGCCACCTACCCCGGGGAATTAAAGCAGTTACGAAAGCTGATGCCTCACACTTATTTTCTGATACCGGGGTATGGTGCCCAGGGAGGTAGGACAGATGATGTATTGGCCGGTTTTAATGAGGATGGTCTGGGAGCTCTGATCAACTCAGCCCGGGGGATTATCTTTGCCTACAGCCGTGAGCCCTGGTCGGAAGAATACGAAGAAGATGAGTATGGTCAGGCCGCCCGGGCAGCAGCTATCCAGATGCGGGATGAGATTAATCAGGCGCTGGAATAGGAAAGATCGGAAGAGCA